>PWYR01000146.1 GCA_003567775.1 Ignavibacteriales bacterium
ACATCTCGCCGGTTCCCGTTTTATCGATCTTCAAGGATTGAAGACCCGTGTGAGCTTCATCCGTCGCCCACGTCAGCTCCGCTCCTGCTCCCTCTTCAGCGTTCCAACGGTAGGGACCGACACTCTCAAATGATCCGTTAATTAAAAGATTTTGCTCATTTTGAGCATAAATAAAAGAGAAAAGAAGAATAGATAATACAGCTTGCCAAAGGTAACGATAATACCATTTCATGACATGCTCCTTTTTAGAGGTTATTGGTAATGGTATGAATAAATAACTAATTTGTAATTTATAAAAAGCATACCTCCTTTCTTATGTTTTAATGATTTTTTTAACATCCCTTACTATTACATGATTCTCTAATAACAAGTTCGACAGAAGTATGAATATTCCTGACAATGTCGGTCTTCTCCTTGATACTGTTCAATAAGGTCTGGACACCGATTATTCCCATTTCTTCTTTATTCACATCGATTGTCGTCAACTTCGGTTCGACATAATAACTGGCTTCGATATTATCAAAACCTATGACAGCCAAATCGTCGGGAATCTTAATATTATTTTCTTTACAATATTTCATGACGCCAAGAGCCATCGCATCATTCGCCACAAATATAGCGGTAGGCCTGCATTCTTTTTTTGAAAAAAGTTTACGTGCACCGTCGTACCCATTCATCTGCCGCGTGTCGGGCAAGTCTTTTACAATCCAGTTATTTTCCGGTTGAATGCCGGCGCCGGCGAGCGCTTCGGAATATCCTATGTATCGTTGTTTAATACTTGGATGTTGTAATTCGCCGCCGATAAATCCGATCTTCTTGTGTCCGTGAGAAATAAGATGCTTGACTGCTTGCTCGGCGCCTTTATAGTTATTCATGACAATCGTTGAATACTGGCGATTTGAAATTTTGTAGTCAATCAATACTAACGGTATGCCCATTGTTTCTATAAATTCAATCATCTTGTAATCAACGCGACCTGCTACAATCACACCATCCACGTTCTTTTCGAGAAGAAAACGGGGTATGGAATTTGAGGCATTAAATTGTTTGGGAATGGTGGCGAGAAGAATGTAGTAATTGTGTTTTTGTATTTCGAATTCTGCGCCTAAAAATATCTTTGTATAGAAAGGTTCCGATTGTGTAAAGTGATCGTTGGTGAGTATAAATCCGATATTACCGCTTTTCCTGAGTGCAAGCCCGCGCGCCGAACTGGTCGGATGATAACCAAGTTCATTAATTACCCGTTCGACTCTTTCTCTCGTCTTGGGGCTTACATAACTTTTGTTATTAACGACAAGAGAGACCGTAGAAAGAGATACATTTGCTCGCTTGGCAACATCCTTTATTGTTGGGCGTTGCGACATTTGAGGATTCTCGAATTGTTATCGAAGCGCTTCGATAATTGTGAAAATAAATAAGTGGTTGGTATCAAATAAATTACCAGAGCCACTTGCTATAATTTAACCCAATGAATTATTTATTCATCGAAGCGCTTTAATAATAGATAATTTTAATCTCTTTGTCAAGACTTCCCGATAAATTTTTTACAGAATTTTTTCTACCTTACACCGCTCTTGCCGCTACCGCCAACCAATTGCGGGATATATACCGGTTACCGTTTTCATCCGTGCGGCCAAATTCCTCTATCGCAGGGGCGATAGCTTCCTGAAGTGCGGCTGCCGCCTCCTCGGTCGGAAACCCGTGGAGCGCTCCGGCAGCATACTGACTGTAGCCGCTGATCAATTCCCACGCTTTTTGCCCTAGTCGCGCTTCGACCTCAACGACATCCGATAGTTCAAATCCGCTATTAGTAACCAATTTCTCATAATGATCACGTGGAAGAAAGTCGGCGGATGTCGGGCGGCGTTCTTCCTTCTGCCGGGTTACGGACTTTTCACGCAGTTTCTGCACCGCTAATCTCACTTTTTTCTGATAGAAAGGAAGTGTCCACTCCGGGCGCGCTTCACGATAAAAAGCCGTGTTGAAGAAAAACCAACCTCCGGGTTTCAGCGAATCACGCACGCGATCCATTACCTGATTTTGTTTTTCCGGATCGAGATAATGTATGCCGTTTCCGAATGTTACCACATCGGTGCTCTGTTTCGATACATTGAGATGTTCAACATCGGTGCAAAGACACTCTATCTTCTCGGTAAGCTTTGGTATAAGTCTTTGGCGGGTAATTTCCAGCGCCTCAAACGATCTATCGACGCATACAATCAATGGCTTATGCCAATCTTTTGGCAACGAATCGAGCATCAGTTGGACCATAGTACCGGCGCCGCTGGCAAGATCGAGCAAGCGCTCAAACTGGCGCTCACCTTTTTGTTTCATCGTCTCAAACCACCGGCTGACAATTTGAGAGTTGACGTTAATATATTCTACCGCATTCGCAAAGGGTTCAAAAGTTAATGACATGATGTGCCTCTCTCCAAGTGTCTTATCGCTGACGCTGCTGTTTTGTGTACCGGTATCAGCGATGGTTCGTGGATTATAAATGTATCTATAATAATACCAAAAAGTAGAGTAAGTGTCAAGATAAACGGGTCAATCGTTTCTATATGACAATAACACCGAATTCACGCGGTCCGTGTACACCTACAACCAGTGTTTTTTCAATATCGGCTGTCCGGCTCGGACCGGTGATAAGAGTAATGGAAGGCATCAATCCGTCAGCATATAATCGTCTTATTTTTGAGAGGCAAACATCGAGCGATTCATACAGTTGATCGCTTGCGGCAATTACAACATGGTATTCGGGGAGAAGCGATAATTCTCTCGTTTCGGATGGATGATTCAATAAAACTACAGTTCCGGTTTCGGCAATCAAACCGTCGCATAGCGTAATTCCCAGCTTTGCATTCGTCAACAGCCCACGCCGTTCCTCCGGATGCACCGTTTCGATATCAACGCCGGGCAGCCCGGATGCTCTCAGTTGTTCTGCCGCCCGCCCGCTTACAATAACTTTTTCTTTCTCAAAGGTATACTTTTTCTGAAGAGTCGTAAACACCTCATCTTCGGAATCAACTATCTCACACCACCCCCCCGAATCCTGTACACGGGATTGAAACAATGACAGCAGTTTATGTTCCATACTTTGTATCGTTTTTCATTAATGACCTGAAACTCCGCAATGCTATCACGGGAAATTGCCGGTGCGGCGTCCACCCCGGCGCCGGCATATTTTTTCCGAGAACCTTTCGCAATAACCAACCGATACGCCCGGTAAACTCCAAGCGTCCTGATGAAAGCATCGTCCATCGCCAGACTGCCATTCCTATTTTTTCAATAAACGATTTATAACCGCGATTCACAATCTCGCGACGTTCAAAGAGCAAATGATGATGCAGGTCTATTTTAACCGGGCAAATATCTGTACAAGCTCCGCATAACGAGGACGCAAACGGCAAGTCCTGCGAATCTTTCATATTGAATAGTGTGGGAGTAATGACCGCACCTATCGGTCCCGGATAAACAGATCCGTACGCGTGCCCGCCAATCGATTGATAGATGGGGCAAATATTCATACATGCGCCACATCGTATACAATAGAGCGCTTCCTTCCACTCGGGGTGTTTTGCAAGTCGTTTCCGTCCGCCGTCGAGAATAACAATATGCAACTGCCGCGGTCCGTCAGGATTATGATGTGACCGCGGACCGTTGACCAACGATACATAACTGGTTATCCGCTGTCCCGTTGCGCTGCGGGTCAGCAGCTTCAGAAATAACGGAAGATCATCAAACGAGGGAATTATTTTTTCAACGCTCATAACTGCAATATGTACTTCGGGTAATATTGTGCAAAGCCGCGCATTGGCTTCGTTTTCTACTATTGTAAGCGTACCGGTATCTGCAGATGCGAAATTAACTCCGGATATACCGACACGTGCGTGAAGAAATTCATCCCGTAAACGCTCACGCGCTGCGGCAGTCAACTTTGCCGGATCATCGAAATACGGCATATTCAACTTTTCCTGAAACAGTCGCGCAATATCTTCTTTCGATTTATGCAATGCAGGCGCTGTAATATGCGACGGTGTTTCACCGGCAAGCTGAACGATATATTCGCCGAGATCGGTTTCAATAACGCGAATGCCGTTCTCTTCTAACATCGAATTGAGGTGCAATTCTTCGGTTATCATCGACTTCGATTTCACAACCGTATCGGCGGATACCCGGCGGATTATATCATATATAATGTGTTTCGCGGATTTATGATCGTCTGCCTCGTGCACGATACCTCCGTTTCGTCGTGCAGATTCAATAAATTGGCTGAGATAACTGTCAAGATTATCAACAACAATTTTTCGGAGTTCATGTCCTTTTTGACGCAGCTCTTCCCAATCAGCAAGCTCTTCAACGACCTGCTTTCGTTTCGCGAGAGAGGTTCCCGTAGCTTTCTTTACCTTGATGCGAAGATCTGCATCCCCGATTGCTTTGCGTGCCTGTAATTTGAATTGCGCCGATTTCAGATTCATAATATTTATAGAAAACTTACTTTATCAAATTGCCAAGGAATTCAACAATGTGTTTCGCTTGTAAATTCATACCACGTTTCTCCGCTAATCCCTGCAAATGCATCAGGCAACTATTGTCACAACCCACAACGAGATCAACCTCAGCACGTTGAATTGAAGCCAGCTTCTCTTCACCCATCGCGACGGATATCTCGGGGAACTTAGCAGCGAATAATCCGCCGAATCCGCAGCATCTGTCTGCAAGATCAAGTTCGACCAGTTCAAGTCCTTTAACAGATCGCAGTAATTTCCTCGGTTCACCGGTAATACGTAACTCCCGCATTATATGACAGGAATCGTGATATGCAACACGTCCGTCATAAGAAACATCGAAATCGGTTACACCGAGCTTATTGACGATGTAATCGGTTATCTCAAATGTTTTTGATGTGATCGCCCGGACAGTTTCATTAACTTTTTCGGAAAAATTCAATTGCGGATAAAACACCTTCACCATTGTCGCGCAAGAACCGGAGAGCGATACAATTTCATCGGCATCTTTAAATACTTCGATGAAATGTTCAGCGACTATGCGTGCATCATCGTGGTATCCGGCATTAAATGCCGGTTGACCGCAGCATGTTTGTCGTGGATCATATTGCGGGTCACAACCGAATGCGCGAAGCAGTTTCATCGCTGCAATGCCGGTTGCGGGATAAAGCTGATCGACAATACAAGGGACAAACAGGTGAGGAGTTCGCATAGTATGATTTGGATCTCAGTTAATATCGGTTACAGTCAGTTAAAATTTGTTAATATTGGTTGCGCTCACTTCCACCTCTGGTAACCGATTGCACCCGTTGTTAACCTGTATTAACCTATTGTAACCGATAGTAACTAATTTATCCGATTTGTCCGGCTAATTATTTATTATCAAGATTAACGTCAATACCGACATTCGCCGGCGCCGTATCCTGCAACGGACCGTTTCCGTCGACGCCGCGTCCGATGCCGTAGTATACAAAACCGAGTTCCTTCATTTCTTTGGGGTCGAAAATATTTCTACCGTCAAAGATGAGCGGGTTGTTCAATGTATTTTTCATCTTATCGAAATCCGGGTTTCTGAATTCGTTCCACTCGGTTATGATCAACAAGGCATCCGCCCCTTTCAGCGCATCATAGGACTTATCAAAATACGATACACCATTTTGGAGTACTTCTTTGACGTTATCCATTGCAATGGGATCGTGTGCATAAACAGACGCCCCGCGTGCAAGCAGTTCTTTTATTATTGTTAACGCCGGCGCTTCACGTATATCATCCGTCAGCGGCTTGAAAGACAAACCCCAAATGGCGAAAGTTTTTCCTTTAATGTCATTGTTAAAGTGCTTGAGTAATTTATCGATGAGCACATATCGTTGCCCCGAGTTAACCTTATCAACCGCATTGAGAATAGCAAGCGGATGTTCATGCACCTTTGAAGTATTGATCAATGCTTTTACGTCTTTTGGAAAACACGAACCTCCGTACCCGAGTCCGGCAAAAAGAAACTGTGATCCGATCCGGGGATCGGTTCCCATACCCTTACGCACCAATTCTATATCGGCGCCCACTTTATCGCACAGATTTGCAAGATCATTCATGTATGTGATCTTAGTTGCAAGGAATCCGTTTGCCGCATATTTCGTCATCTCCGAGCTTCGCTCATCCATAATGATTATCGGATTTCCCGTCCGCACGAAAGGTGCGTAGACATCTTTCATAATTTTAATAGCTTTTTCGCTTGAGCCGCCGACAACAATACGATCAGGTTTCAAACTATCCATCACCGCTGCACCTTCTTTTAAAAACTCAGGGTTGGATACAACATCAAAGGGATGGTGTGTTCTTTCTTCTATGATTTTCCTGATACGATCGACCGTTCCGACCGGTACGGTGCTTTTACTGACAATCACCTTGTAACCGTCCATAAATTCAGCGATGTCTGCCGAGCAGTTAATGACGTGACTCAGGTCAGCCGATCCATCCTCATCTTGCGGGGTCGGCAAACACAACATAATAACCAATGCGTGTTCAACGCCCGTTTTCAAATCGGTGGTGAACTCTAACCGCCCTTCTTTAACGTTCCGTTTAACTAAATCCTCAAGTCCGGGCTCAAAAATAGGAATTTTACCGTTTTTCAGTGAATCAATTTTAGCAACATTGTTATCAACACAGAGTACTTCATTACCGGTATCTGCCAGCACTGAACCCATAACAAGTCCGACATACCCGGTGCCAACGATCGTTACATTCATTTAACGTTCCCCATAATTATTAAACATAAAAAAGGTCTATAGTATAGGGTACAAAATACTAAAGTTCGAGCAAATCTCAAAATTATCTTTAGGAGTGATGCTGTTCACCGGCATTTGCCGGTTTATATTCAGGATGAATATCATTGGTGAGATCATGTATGGTATTGATAATAAAAGTTACCTTACCGTCTGCATCGTACACGGGCGAAAAAGTGACCTCATTCCAGAATGTCGATCCATCTTTACGGTAACACTGTATGATAGTTTGGCACTCACGCTGCCCTTCCAATGCTCGTTTAATACAATCTGCTGTCCCATCATCGGTTTGAGATCCATATAAAATCGTAAGCTCGTTTCCGAGCAATTCTTCACGCGTATATCCCGTAATTTCTTCAAATATTGTATTACAATGAAGAATAGTATGATTGTTACCGGGATCGATGATAGCAAAGCCGTTATTATTAATGGTATTGGCACGATTTGTATGACGAAAGGTTTCCTTCGTTTCTTTCGAGTCGGTTATATCCCGCACAACACCTCTAATTAAAACATCTTCACCGATCAGCGGTTTCCTGGTTGTTACCGATGCTTCGAGTATCCGGCGCACTCCGTCCCGCCTGATTATCTCCCACTCCATCATGTTCGTTGACAATCCGGTGAGGTAGATTTTTTTGAAAGTTTCCTCTACCTGCGGACGCGAATCATCGGTGAGAATATCGAGTAATGTCCTCTCCTGTAATTCCCGCGGACGGAAACCGGTTAATCGTGAAAAATATTTATTGAAATAAACAAACCGCCCGTTGAGATATACCTCATAATATCCGTCTTCTATCTCATCAAGAAAGGATTGGTAATGTTTTTCAATATTTGCATACGTGCTGACGTTGCGACCGTTTTTCTCTTTATCTGAGGAAAGACCGAGCCATTTAAATATTTTCATAAAGTCGATTTTGTATCTCTGTTGATGTTATCCATTAACTTCATTAAGTGCTTTTTGTACGTTTCGTAAGATCTCACTTGCTTTGTAGGGTTTCTGAATATACGCCTTGGCGCCCAGCTTGAAGAGATCCTCTTTTAAATCCTTTTCCAAATATCCGCTCGCTAAAATAATTTTTTCCTCCGGATTTTTCTCTATTATCTTTTCAAATAGTGCCTGGCCGGATAATTTCGGCAATCCCATATCTAAAACAACTGCGTCCAAATTCTGCCTGCTTTCACAATATATTTTCCATGCTTCCTCTCCGTCAACGGCTTTCATAACCTGATATCCGTTTTCAGTTAGAATTTCCCCCAGCAGGGTACATAATATTTTTTCATCTTCAATAATGAGTATTGTCTCATTATTTCCTTTTACTATTTCCTCGGCCTCTTCCTCGATTAATTCAGTCAAATCGACATCCATCGTCGGAATATATACCGAAAATACTGTTCCCTTGCCCTCTTCCGAAACCACATCAATCACACCCTGATGTAACTTAACTATGCCATAAACGATGGATAAGCCGAGCCCCGTACCTTCTATTTTTGTTGTAAAAAACGGATCGTAGATTTTGTCTTTAATATGCTCGGACAATCCAACTCCGCTATCGGACACCCTGATCCTGACGTATTGCTTATCCATAGCCGCCAACCGTTTATCTGGCACCTTTTTATTATCCACCACCTCGACCGTAATACCAATAGTACCACTGATAATGCCATTTTGACTCTCGACGATAGCATCGCGAGCATTTACGCATAAATTCAACAACATTTGATATAACTGGCCATATTCTCCAAATACCGGCGGTATATCGTGCGGAATATTCGTTTCAATACTAATGTTTTTCTGAATCGTATGCCGGAGTACTTTTGTCAGGTCATTTACTATATCGTTAATTTTCAACGGAATACGATTGGCTTTATCCGATTGAGAAAATGTTAATAAGCGACGGGCGACATCAGCTCCCCGTTCACCCGCACTTTCACACATATCCACATACCGTAATAACGATGAATCCTTATCCTCTATCTTAGATCGTAAAGCCGATAATCCGCCTTGAATAATACCAAGCACATTGTTAAAATCGTGAGCGATCCCGCAGGCAAGTTGACCGAGGCTCTCAATTTTTTGAGTTTGTCGCATTTGTGCTTCAAATTTTTTCTGCTTCGTCACATCACGGATAAATCCACAAAAATGAAGCTTACCGGATTTATCATCGACATACGCGGAGGATGTAATCAAACAATCGATTGTTTGACCATCTTTGCGGCGCAGTTGTGCTTCGAAATCTTTCAGATATCCTTTTTCTTTGAGAATTTCTGCATATTCTTCCCGTCGTTTGGGATTTACATATAAATCCTGACCGATATTAACTTTCTCTAATTCTTCCTTTGAGTTGTAACCGAGCATTTCAATTCCAGCCGGGTTGATATCAATTATATTCCCATCATAGGTACTCGTAAAAACGCCGTCTTTGGAATCCTCAAAAAGTTTTCGATACCTTTCCTCAGAAGATTTTATCCGGTTAAAGAGACGGGCGTTGTACGAAAGTCTTTCATTTAACTCTTCGTATAACTCCGCATTCTCCAATCCAATGGTCGCATAACCAACAAACAACTGTACCAGCTCAAATTCTTCCACAGTAAACGGTTTCTCATTTTGACGAACAACTAAAAACGTCCCGTGCAGTTTATGCTTTGTACGCATAGGGGCACAAATAATATGTTCACAATTGATCCGTTTTCCTTTCGGATAATAAGATCGCGGATCATTATGCGCATCGTTCACCATTTCCGCTATACCGGATTCAAGAACTGAACTTACAATCCCTTTTCCCAATGGAACAACGCTTTTAGTCGATTCAATCTGAATTCCCTGTTCATCAACGACAATATACGGTTGCAATACCTTTTTTTTCCGATCCACTAAATGAATACTGCATTCATCAAAGCTGATTATCCCTTTTAATACTTCAAGGGTTTGCTGCAACACTTCATCAAGATTTAATGTCGTCAATAATGATGAGGATACTTCAAGCAAACGTTTACGTTGGTCAGCGAGCCGTCGCAGCTTTTCATCCCGGCGCTTGCGTTCAAGGGCGTTTGAAATTATCTCTCCGATTAACCGAAGAAGACTTAAAGATTCCATCGACCAATCTTTCTTCTCAGTTACCGAATCGAATCCGAAAAATCCGATCAATGATTTTCCTACTCTAAGCGGAGCACATAAAATCGACCGGGTACCAATTGACAAAAGCATCTCCCTCTCTTTGTCTGCCGGTGATGGGAGAATCGAAACATCGGCAATCCGTATAGTCTCGAAACGTGTGAGTTTGTTATGCCACCACGGAATAGAAGCTATGTTAACGGCAAAGCTGCGGCTGCAAAGTGAGGCAATGCCATAATTACACCACTCGTATAAAACCGTATATTCGTCGGTTTTTGAATCAAGCAGAAATATAAAACTACGATCGACATCTACAAAGATTCCAATATCTTCCAGAGCATTCTGTATACCCTGATCGATTTCATCGGCTGCAAGATTAATGAAGTTCGTCGATATGCTTGCAATGAATTTTTCGAAATCTACCCGATTCCGAAGTTCCGCTTCGGTGGTCTTGCGTTGTGTTATGTCTCGTATTATTGCCTGCAGCAGGAGTTCGCCTTCAATTTCGATCCGGTTTAAGCTCACTTCGGTATCGAATTTTACACCGTTCTTTCGGCAGTGCGTCCATTCAAACGACTGTGGTATACCCCGTATTGCTTTTGAGATCTTTTCAAATGCCTTTTCTTTCGATTTTCTACCGTCGGGTTGAATCGGTGGTGAGAAGTCAAAAGGTCTTTTACCGATTAATTCTTCGCGTGAGCACCCGAACATTACTTCGGTACGCGGATTACAATCAATAAAAGTATCCCCCTTCATAAGAAAGATTGCGTCGTAGGTATTATCGAACAATGCACGAAACCTATTTTCGAAATCTTTTAAAGAATAACCGGTTGATGATTTTTTCGGCATTTTTTTATGAATAACTGCTTGCTTATTCTCTATCATACTATAAAACTCCCATTGCTATAGAAGAGACTCCTCTACATGAAAATGCATCGATTTTAGTTGTCTATAATCAATAAAATCGGGTCGATCCTGGGAATAATTTTAAACTTTCAAATTTTATTATGATTCTTATTTATATGTAATTAACTTAATTTGATTACGTGACTTAAGTAATAAAAAATCAGGCAATTACGCTATGCGGTAAATCACAGGCCGTAAAGTATTAAGAATCAACGATTTATGAAGTATTTTGGGGAGGAGAAAAGACCGCAATATCTGGAAACTGCTCGGTGGGCGATATTGCGGCTTTTATATTATTATAATTTTTCGAAGTAAATATTTCTCGCTCGACTCGTACTCAGCATAAAACCTTTTACTTCATTTCGATTATCACGGATAAACTCGATCTCCCATCCACCTCTGCGAAAACTATCCACATCGGAATATTCCAATGTGCCTTCTAATAATGAATGTTCGGTAACAAAGAGATTTCCCTCTTTTATTGTGATATTGCAACTAACACCAAAATCCGGATTACCATAAGCACCCGTGAACTCGCCTAAATTTTCTTCTATTTTTTTTCGGAGATAAATATCGATTATTTGTCGACTGATATCTCCGGGATTTATTGAGCCAAGATTACATAGTATGGTGTGAGCATAGTTATGATCGGGAATTCTTTCGTAATGTGCACGGAACCCCATAAACGAACCGCCATGTCCGACTGTACTTAATCCCTTGTATTCATCGAACCGTAGACCGAACGCATAATCCAGGGTATCGCCATCCGTAAGCAACCCCTTTGTATACATTATCTCGTGGAAATTCGGCGAATGGTTAAGCCGATTATCGGAGTAATTTTGATCCCACAAATACAAATCGCCAACCGTTGTGTACAATCCGCCCGGACCGACGCCTTCAAAATTAGTCAGGTAACTAAGCTTGAATTTGTCTTCATTATCCTGTTGGTAACTCAGCGCGCGATTTCTCACCACCTCCTGTCTGTTATCATGAAAATGAGTGTTGTTCATTCCGAGCGGTTCAAAAATATTTTGACGGGTAAATTCCCTGAGAGATTTTCCAGATACACGTTGGACCAGTATTGCCATCAATGTATATCCGCTGTTGCTATATAAATATTCATCGCCGGGTAAAAAATTCAGATCCTCCTGACGCCGTATTAAATCCAATTTATCATCGATGGATATTACACCGGCAACGTCAATGTCTGCAATTGTCATTAAAGCATAAAGATCGCGTAACCCGCTTGTGTGATAGATGAGGTCCTGTACGGAAATAGGGCGTTCATACTCCGGAAGTTCCGGTATATACTTTCTTACATCGTCGTTGAGAGAGATATCTCCCCTGTCTGCAAGTATTGCGATAGCCGCTGCAGTGAATTGCTTCGACACCGAGCCAATGTAAAAAACCGTTTCGGGAGTTATCGGTTTAACGTAATCGAGATTTGCCGAACCATAGCCGTTTTCATAAACGATCGCGCCGCTATGATAAATACCGACAGCACAGCCGGGCGAATCGGGTCTGTCCCATCGTGAAAAAAGTTCATCAACCTGATCCTGGTCTAATGCAGGAGATTCATTCGCCCAAATAGGTACGAATGAGAGCATAATTCCGATAGAAAATAACGATAGAAATTGTTTCATAATTATAGATTATTGTTTTAGTGAAAAATATAATTGTACAAATGTTTGTGTGTAAAAGAAGTTTAGCAATAAAAAATTAAATGTCAAGGTTTATGGATATATAACTCTATTTAACCGAGTCTATCTCATAAGTCAACAGAAGGGAAACAATGTGTCGAATTTTAGTTTTTTGCTCAGCCCTGTAGGACTCGAATCCCGACAAAAACCATCGGGAACCAACGGCCCCGATTCCCATCGGGGGAGTCCGCTGCTCTAAGAAGAATATTTCAGTAATAATTTCTCTACCATTTCCGGATGTTTGGCGAGTTTCCTTATATAGGCGCTACTCTTCATTCTTTTAATGTGTCTCTCAATTCTTACCGCCTGAGAATAGGTGATGCACGGAATGACAAAAAATAATTCCCAATCATCAGCTTTGGCAGTATACCGGTGATTACCATAAGCCGCTGTATTGTGCTTTAATGTTCTGTCAGATAAATCTACGTGGGTAACCCCGGTATAAAAACGGTTTAGTTTCTGGCTATGGAGTATGTAACAATAGCTTGTAGCCATAATTATTCAGTAAGAACTGAAGAGTGGGCCCTGTAGGACTTGAACCTACGACCAACGGATTATGAGTCCGCTGCTCTGACCAACTGAGCTAAGGGCCCGATAAACTTACATCCCTTTAAATTTTTCTGTTTTCCATTCCTACAACCAACGGCCCCGATTACCATCGGGGGAGTCCGCTGCTCTGACCAACTGAGCTAAGGGCCCGATAAACTTACATCCCTTTAAATTTTTCTGTTTTCCATTCCTACGACCAACGGCCCCGATTCCCATCGGGGGAGTCCGCTGCGCTGACCAACTGAGCTAAGGGCCCAGAAACTTCAGAACTTTAAGTATAGCAAAACGGGCATAAAATAGCAATTTTGAGAATGTAATATTTACAACAATTGGCAATTTTCCAATAATCCTATGCCAATTATCACCGTGCTGCAAACACTTTTATCACATGAA
>PWYR01000030.1 GCA_003567775.1 Ignavibacteriales bacterium
ACTCCGAGAAAGAACGTGCCGAGCAAACCGCCGTAGGTAAAGGATGCAATGCTCAATGCAAGCTCGACAACTGCTTGCGGGCTTTGCATAAACAGAAGCGCCGAACAAGCGAGTAATATCGACCATATAACTATGAACACACGGGATATGGTAACCTGGTTGTTTTCGGTAAACCATTTCGAATACGGGATTAAATAATCGTATACCGTAGCCGATGTCAGAGAACTAATCGATCCGGCGAGCGTGGACATTGCTGCCGCAAACAATCCCGCGATGATCAGGCCGGATAAACCGGTCGGCATTTCCTGCACAATGAATGTCGGGAATACCTCATCGGGCGTTATGCTTGCGCCGCCGTAATATACATACAACAAAGAGCCGAGGAACAAAAAGATAGCAAACTGAAATATAACAATGAGTCCGGTTCCGATGAGTGCTTTGCGGCTTGAGGTCACGGACCCCGTGGTCAATAAACGCTGCACAATCAACTGATCGATTCCATGGGAAGCCATTGAAAGAAAAGCGCCGCCGATAAGACCGCCTAAGAAAGTATAGGGCGTTTGGAAAAATGCTCCAAGACCGCCTTCCGGTGCGAAATTGAAAAACTGGAGCTTCCCTTCACGAGATGCTTCCGAGACCGCCGCGGTTAATCCACCGGGTATCAACCCAACGACAATAATGATGGCAGCGACCGCACCGCCGATGTATATGCACATCTGAATAACATCTATCCAGATCACCGAACGAATACCGCCGATAAACGTATAGGTTAATGCGACTAGTGCTATTATCGCTATCGATAGTACGTAGATGTTGGTAGGGGATAACGATTCCGCTATAACTGTACCGCGCAGGATAACCGCAAGCGGTATTGCCGTCGCAAATAACCGAACGCCGTCCGCCGCAAGGCGGGTCAACATAAACGTCCCCGATGCAATGTTCTTCATCTTGGCGCCGAAACGATTATGCAAAAAGGCATATGCAGTCCCAAGCTCTCCGCGAAAATACGCGGGAAGAATCACGAAACTGACGATGATACGCCCGATCAGAAAACCGATTGCTATTTGTAGAAAATTTAAATTGGTGAGGTACGCTAATCCCGGGACACTGATAACGGTAAGCGTGCTGGTTTCCGCGGCAACGATTGCAAAACAAACCGCCCACCATGGAATCTTTTTACCGCCGAGGAAATAATCTTTCGTTGTTTTTTGTTTCCCTGCAACACGTATTCCAAAATACGTTATACCGACTATGTACGCAATAAGTATTAATAGATCTATATAGGTGAAACCCATGCATCAATCTCCTTGGTGATTATTGTCAAACCGGAAGGATTAACAACATTATATTTTAATAAATATTTTTTTCTTATATAGTATCAGCATCAACAGATACATAAATACGATAAATGAAATCGCAAAGGCAAGCGATCCGTTCATATAACCGAAAAGCGGTACATAAATGTTGTTGTAAATATACGCTTTCAGAGGTATAGATTCACCGGCAGATGTGACGGTGATAATGTTCAGAAGACGTGCAATAACACCCGATAACACGAAAACCGTAATGGCGTTCATGCCGTACACAAGAAACGGCTGGGTGAATTTCTTATATCCTTTCATATCGATAAAATAATAACAAAAAGCAAGGCAGATCAATGCATACCCTGTCATAAGCACAACATAAGAGCTCGTCCAGATATATTTGTTGATCGGGAAGTATTGTCCCCAGATTGCGCCGAGCAACAACGTCGCGTTTCCGACGAGCAGCATACCGAGAACGATGTCTCTCGGTTCCCGTTTGCTTCGCAGCCAGTGACCGGTAAGCACACCGAATAGTGTTGTTGAAATCGCAGGTATGGTGCTGAACAACCCTTCAGGATCCCACGCTTCCCTCCACATATGACCTTCCAGGAAAAACCGGTCGAAATATGCCGCAAAGTTTTTTCCCGGTTCGAGGATTCCGGCGCCGATTTCCGGTACGGGATACAATGCCATAAATCCCCAGTACACAAACAATAATATGACGGCCCACGCCGCCTGCCACCGGATACCGCCGGTTAAAAATATCATCGATGCGAAGAAATAACAAAGTGCAATCCTCTGCAGCACACCCATGATCCGTATCTCTGCAAAGTTAAAATACGGGAATCCGTTAAGGAAAATACCGAGCGCAAATATGATCAATGTCCGGCGAATGACTTTCAGGTACAGTTCTTTTTTCGGTGCATTTACTTCTATCTGTTTTGAGAATGCATACACAATCGCAACACCGACAATAAATAAAAAGAAAGGAAATATTAAATCGGTAAACGTAGCACCGTGCCAAGGCGCATGTGCGAGCTGATTATAAATGTAACTCCAGCTTCCGGGATTGTTGACAAGGATCATAGAAAGGATCGTTGCGCCGCGAAATACGTCTAATGAAACTAATCTGGTCATTGTGGTTTTTGCTATTTTGTTTTAGGTTTTTATATTAGAGGTCGGAAATCAGAGATTGGAAGTCAGAACGCTATACTCTGACATCTGACGTCTGACCTCTGGATTCACTCAATTATTCTCACTCTCATATTATCCAGCGGATTTATAACAACTGTGACGCTCTCGTTGCCGAGCCGGTCTACCGCGGAAACCGCAATGACAGACGGCGGTCGTTTGGAATCGCCTCCTTTCATCCGGTATGTGTTCTTCCAACCGGGCACAAGCTCCGCTCGCCATTCCCTCCCGTATTTTGACCGAATCGCCCACATCCATATATCGTCGTTATTCACTGTTCCAAGGGTAAGCAATACATCCGAACCAAGCAACTCGCTTGTCACGCTGGGATGAGACGGTGCGGTATCCCCGAGCCAGGTCGATGAGGGAACAAGAGCAGGGTTACCGTAGGCATCGGCGTCTATTCGTTGCATCAATTGATCGCTGTTGCGTATAAACGCCCGCATACTGAAATGAATGTTGCCCCCGGCCCCTTCCTGCATACGCGTAAGGTGAATTTGACGTACGATCTCACTTGCGGGCCAAATAACCTGACCCTGATCCGCCACCC
>PWYR01000017.1 GCA_003567775.1 Ignavibacteriales bacterium
TAAAATAATGTATATATATTACGGATGAATTGATCGATTGGTAAATAAATAAATTTCCGGATATCCAAAACTATCTTCGTAATAACGGAAGCGTAATCGGAACATCTGTCGTGTTTTTAAATAGTTCAACTGCATTTACCGCCGATTTGTATAAATCGATTCTTTCTTCCTCAAATTCTTTTTTATATATATGCGATTGACCGATAATACTTTCAGCGGCGGATGTGGCAAGATCGATGCACCACAACATTTCAAAATATTCTATATGACTCTTATTAAGCGGTTGCTTTTGCAGATAACTTGACGGAAACTGTTTCGCGAAACGTTTCCCGACCTTGTAGCTGAGCCGTCGCAACGATTGAGCGACATGCGGAACAAAACATTTGAACGCTGCACTGGTTTTACCGACGTCATAAGCCGGGTCGCCGAGCAGTATGGAATCCATCGACCAGTTAATAATACAATTGACCCGGTCTCCCTGCATTATGATATTATTCGGGTATAGCTGGCCGTGACACAACACCGGCCGTTCCGGTTCCGGAGGTCCGTGGGAAATAAGCCATACCACACCTTCCTCCAGACCATCCAATTTCGCGTTCTGTATTCTCTTATAAAGTTGATACAATCGTCCGTTTAAACTGAGGTGTTCAATTGGAAAGTCGATCGATTTTAATTTCTCCCATAGTTTATCGGTTCCGGTATTGTGCAACGCCACGGCAACTTCAGCCAATTGCCGGGCAATCGAACCGACTCCCGAAACGAGGAAACGCGCCGCTTGCATATAGGGTTTTTCAGTAATGGAATTTATGTCGAACAGAACCTCACCCGGACACTCATCCATTATGAGAAACGGGGCATTGAGATGTTCACTCGAACCTTCGCTAAAACGCACCGGTGGAGCGGGTATGCCCGCTTCATTGAGTGTATTTTGTAATATTGCTTCAAATTGAGGTCGAACCGGAAGTTCTTTTTCGGCATATAATCTTAAAACAAGCGATTTTGAATATTCTTTCGGTATTCCGGTAAGGCGAAATCGGTAGGTGCGAATGTTTCTTCCTTCTTTATACAATACGGGAGGTTGTATATAGGATATTTCCTGATTGGATAATTTAACTTTAAAATAGTTCAGGAGTCTTTCTTCAAGTTCTGCAAGTGTTAGCGGCATCATAGTACTGTATCAAGTATTGTGATAAAATGAATAGAAGAAAATAGTCATATATTTTACACAATCTGTTAGTAAATAGCAATATTCAAGATACGTTATTTTTAAAATAATCACCAAATTATTTGCCAAAAAAAACTAAATTCATAGAACTTTATGCTATGTATTACTGTTTTTAGACAATAAACCGGCAACGGCATTTCTAATTAATTCAAATGGCACACACAGAATGAAAACAAACGAGTTAAAAAGGCGGCACACTTTTCACAATAACGAACCCGAAAGAGAAGAATTTTTCGATGCGGTAGCAGCGGGGCTTGAACGCGAACAGAAAGAATTCCCGTGTAAATATTTATATGATGAACAAGGGTCAAGATTATTTGATAAGATATGTACCCTCGATGAATATTACCCGACACGCACCGAACTGCATATTATGCAATCGAATATCGACGATATCGCCGGTCGGTTTGGCGATAATGTATTGCTCATCGAATACGGCAGCGGGAGCAGTTTAAAAACACGCATACTTCTGGATCGGTTGAGGGATCTTTCCGGATACATTCCGATAGATATATCCAAAGAACATTTATTACATTCCGCTTCGGAACTTAAAAAGCAATACCCGGATTTAAACGTGCTTCCGGTATGCGCCGACTATACAAAGCAATTTAATCTTCCGGACAATGCCGACGCCGGTGCACGGCGTGTTGTTTATTTCCCCGGCTCGACAATCGGGAATTTCCATCCTGAAGAAGCGATTGACTTCTTGCGTACAATTAGTAAAGTTATCAGCAGAAACGGATTGCTCCTCCTCGGCATCGATTTAAAAAAGGACCCGATTGTACTCCACCGGGCGTATAATGACCGGCAGGGTGTTACGGCAATGTTTAATCTTAATAGTCTCGTTCGGGCAAACCGGGAATTAGGTACAAACTTCCGCACCGATCTTTTTAAACATTATGCTTTTTTCAATCCCTCGCCCGGCAGAGTAGAGATGCACCTTATCAGCCTGGAAGACCAGAAGGTTCGCCTCAACGGAACGACGGTCTCAATCGAACAGGGCGAAAGCATCCATACCGAATGCTCATATAAATATACGCTGCATGAATTCGAACAGCTTGCCGCCAAAGCCGGATTTAGGGTCGACCACGTTTGGACGGATGAAGATGATATGTTCAGTGTGCAGTTGTTGAAACCGTTATTGTGATTTTGATTTGAGCGCCGTAAACCGATAACCTGTAATACCGTACGCCTGCGGATTGTGGAGTTTTGCAGTGAGACAAACGGCTAACCCGCCCGGCGAGCGGGGTTACATAACAACACAGTGTCGCTTACCGGAATCTTGTATGGTTTATGTGTGGAATACCCCTTACGATAAACTTATCAACAAAACACCGATAATCATTAAAACAACCCCCGCAAGTCGTTCCTTTATCCCCTTCTCCTTAAAAATAAAATATCCCCAGAATACACTCAATGTGGTGCTCAATCGCTTTATCGAAATAACATACGCTACGAGCGTCAAACTGATGGCGGTCATTTGCACGAGCATTGTTATTGCACCGAAAAAACCGATAGGAAAAAGTATCTTAAAATTACGAGGTATCTCTTTTATTCGTTCACGGGATTTCATGATCATTATGATTGCCATACCGGCGCCGAGAGAAATGGTGACTGTTATTGCCCAGAAGAACGGCGATGAATTCTGGACTCCGACCTTATCTATATTGGCAGTTATACTCCATAGGAAAGCCGTAACAATTGAAATAATATCAACGATGCTGCGATAACGTATTCGTCGAATCTCTGTAGCCCCCGTTTGCTCGTTACATCTTTTAGCGATTCAAAAAACGCCGTAAGGAATGCAAAAATTAACCAA
>PWYR01000168.1 GCA_003567775.1 Ignavibacteriales bacterium
ATGTCAGACTGAGCGGAGTCGAAGTCTGATATTATTCACTGAGGACCGGTCAATTATCCTTCGCTCCCTCTTCGATCCACACGCGGATCATCTCAGTTTCGCGGTTTGATACTCTTCTGAATTCGGAATGCACCGGAGGCATACGCATCCTTTCGTTGCCGGTTGCGACGACTATGTAAAGCCGGCTATCGTGAGAATTACCCGCAACCGCTATCGGTTCATGTCTCGTAAAATAGCGGGATTCCATTAATGCGGAATATGATGAAAGGTCGATGTTTCCCTGCGGTCTAACTTGGTTATGACAGGGAACGCAACTCCGGTTCAATATCGGCTGTATATCGTTTTTAAAACTCACATTTTCCGGTACACCGCGTTCACATCCGCTTGTCATAATACAGATTACAGCTAACAAGTAAAACGGTCGCATTATCTATCCTTGTTTTTTTCATCTGGAAATTCATCAAGTGAGGTAAAAAGCCGGTTACGGTGTACGGACGGTTCGAAAGATTGTATATCGATGCATCCGTCGATAATAATGATATCTCCAAGATGTGCGTCAATCGGTGTGTCGGGTGAAAGTTCGATATAACACGATGCATTTGATAATTTTATAAAACGCCGATTATCTTTATTGATCGCCTGGACAACTTCACCGGTAATTCTTGTTCTTCTGAAATTTACATTTTGTTCCATACAGCAAAATCAAACAAATTTCAGGCCAATTATTCCTGCCGTAAAATAGCATAAATAACGAATTAAATACATTGTAAATTGTGGATATCCGTTAGGAGAGTTGCGGTATGCCGTTAGAATGTAGAGATTGGAAATTACTCGTTTTCAAGGTTATATTTTTTTAATTTGTCTCGGAAAGTGGAAAGCGACATTTTGAGATGACGCGCAGCTTGAGACCGGTTGCCTCCCGATTTTTGCAGCGCCTGCCGGATGAGGTTCATTTCGAGACAGCCGACAACTTGTTCTAACGTCATGCCGTCTTCGTTGAAACATCGATTGCATGCTTTAAGAAGAGTTTCGATTGGATTATCGGATTTAATTTCTTCGGGCAGATCGGAATAATTAATATGAGTATTTGCGAAGAGAGTAATACGTTGTATAATATTTCGTAATTCCCGTATATTCCCGGGCCACGAATACTGGATAAGTGTTTCCATTGCTTCTTTTGAAACGTGTAGCTGTTTATTTGATGCAAATCGATCGAGAAAGTGCTGGATTAGATACGGTATATCGTCGATCCGGTCGCGCAGCGGAGGGATTGTTAACGGAACAACATTGATCCGGTAATAGAGATCGGTGCGAAACATCCCCCGGTCACACAATTCACGCAGGTCGATTTTTGCTGCGGTAATAAGGCGTACATCGATCGGTATTGGTTTCATACCGCCAACGCGCATAATTTCCGACGACTCGAGCACACGAAGCAATTTTGATTGCAGGTTGAACGGGAAATCATCGATATCATCGAGAAAAATGCTGCCGGTATTTGCCAACTCGAATAGACCTTTTTTCTCGCTTGATGCGCTGGTAAAAGCGCCTTTCTCATGACCGAAAAGTTCGCTCTCGAGGAGATCGGGGGGAAGCGCGGCAAGTCCTACTTTGACAAACGGTTTATCCGCACGGATGCTGCTCCGGTGGATGTATTCCGCAACCATTTCTTTCCCGACTCCCGTTTCACCGATTAGAAGTACGGAGCTGTCGGAATCGGAGATGGTGTCGATGCGCCTCAATATATCACGCATCGCCTCACTGTGTGCGATAAGTTTAAATTGTGGTTGATTCGGCATGAGTAATGCTAATTTACTGAATAGTATGTTTTCAGTTCAAGATACAGAGCAAATCTGTATATTTCAAGTGAGTGTCGATAGGTTGGCATTTCTCGGTTGAATATTGTAATTTATGGACAAAGGTAAGAAATATAAAATCTATGATAAGGTTATAAATTATGGCAGAAATTAGAATTGAACGTCTTTCCGAAGACGATACAAAATCGGTTTTTAAAGTAGAGGTAATTGAAGATAAAAGCACGTCTGCCCATACGGTCGAGGTTAAAAACGATTACTATCAAAAATTGACCGGCGGTAAAATTACTCCGGAAGATCTCGTTATTAAGTCGTTCAAATTCCTGTTACAGCGCGAACCGAAAGAGATGATAATGAGTAAATTCGATTTACCGGTCATCAGCCGGTATTTCCCGGAATATGAAAGCAAGATAATGGAAGAATGAAATACGTTTTCTCCTGCAGAGTTAAAAAACTCAAAGAAGAAATAAAAAGTTGTTAACATTTCTGTGGGAGAATT
The DNA here is from genome assembly GCA_003567775.1 of Ignavibacteriales bacterium. Lineage (GTDB taxonomy): Bacteria > Bacteroidota > Ignavibacteria > T3Sed10-11 > T3Sed10-11 > T3Sed10-11. Next base: position 2,314 of record PWYR01000168.1, read on the forward strand.
ATTCCTTCCGCTTCATAAACTCGCTCATCACCATCCCCAATGCAATAGACAACATTTTGGCTTCGCTTTTGTCGGAACGTGATGGAATAAGTATCGGAACTCGCGAACCGATGATCACGTGCGCAAGCCGTATATTTCCGAAATAAGTGGTGCTTTTCGCAAGACTGTTGGCTGCTTCTATATTGGCGGCAATAAGTATTTCAGCTTTACCGGCAACCGTTGATTTAATGCCTTTTTCTCTGGCTGCTTCTTCCGACAATGCGTTATCGAGTGCGAGTGGGCCGTCGATTACACAGCCGGTTATTTGACCACGCTCATTCATTTTCGTTAAAGCGGCTGCATCGATTGTTGACTGTAGTTTCGGGGTTACAAATTCGGTTGCAGAAAGAACAGCGACTTTCGGATTTTCATTGCCAAGCGCGTGGGCTACATCGACGGCATTGTGTATCAATTCGACTTTATTCATAAGGTCGGGTGCGAGTGTCATGCCGCCATCGGTAATCATAACAAACTTGTTTTCTTTATAGTGAGGATATTCAAGTAGGAAGATGTCGCTCAGAAGCCGTCCGGTTTTTAAACCACTGTTATCTTTTAAAACCTCCTTCATCATCGTTGAGGTATCGATGCTTCCCTTCATCAGAATATCCGCCCGCCCTTCGCCCGCTATTTTTATAGATATGCGCAATGCATCAATCGGCTGTTCTGTTTCAATAATTTCGATATCATCGAGATTACCGTGCTGCGAAGCGATGCCGTTTTCAATAACTTTACGATTACCGGTTAAAATAAAACGGATATTGAGCCGTTTTCGGGTCTCGACGATCGCTTTAAATGTTTCGTCGTTGTTTGCATAGACTACGGCAACACTTTTTCCGGGCATTTTCTCAACTGTTTTGAGAAGATCATCAAATGTGTGTATTGTTTTCATTTTTATTTCCTGTCAGTTATATTCCAAAACAGAATCGGCGCCGTTTAATATTCTTAGTACTGCCGATGCAAGAGCATCCATTTCATTTTCGCCCGGATAAATTTTTATATCCGCAATAAACCGGACACGTTCTGCGATCCAGCCGGTAAGGAGTTTCGATCCTGTTAATCCGCCTGTAAGGATGATGGCATGAACCGCCCCGTGAAGAACTGTTGCCATTGCACCGATTTCTTTTGCTATTTGATATGCCATTGCCTCATATACCTCTTTCGCGTTCTCATCACCGTCGGCGATTCTTTTTTCAATTTCTTCGGCAGATGCTGTATTAAGATATGCAATTAATCCGCCTTTTCCCATTACCAAAGTACGTATATCGTGCTCGGTGAATTCTCCGGAGTAACAAAGCGATATAAACGGTTGAAGCGGCAGACCGCCTGTTCTGTTGGGAGAAAACGGTCCGTCGCTCGATGCATCGTTTACATCTATAATTTTTCCGCCGAGTACCGGCGCGATTGAAATGCCGCCGCCGAGATGTGCTATTATAAACGAACAGTCTTCAAGCTTAATGTTTATTTCGTTTGCAGCTTTTCTCGCGGTTGCATGTATGTTCAACGCATGGGAAAGACTTCGTCGTTCGATCGAAGGATGACCGGAATAGCGTGCGGGAGAATGAAACTCATCTACCGAAACAGGATCGACTATATATGCGGTACAACCGTACTCATTGGAAAGTTCATAAGCAAGTGCACAACCGAGGTTTGAGGGATGTTCACCCTGGTAATTGTTTCGTGCATCGTGTATCATTTGATTATTTACACGATATGTTCCGCCGGTTACCGGCTTTAGTAATCCACCCATTGCAGCGATTGCATTTGGCCGAAAGTTCCGATTGTGTATCCATTCACGAATTGCCTGTAACCTGAAATCGAATTGATCCCAGATATGTTTGTACTTTTTTAGTGAATTGACGGGATGGTCTATAGTGATTGTATCTGTTCTTTGCGAGTCGTTGTAGACTGCAAGCTTTGTCGATGTGGAGCCGGGATTAATTACAAGAACGACCTGCATATTGTCATCCGTGTGATATTATACGCACTATGCCATTACTTTTTTAGGTCTCGGTCTGCATGTAGTGCACAATTCTGCAAGCGGGTTGAGGGCCAGTATCGATTGTTCGATTTTGTTGTTGCAGATTACGCATAAACCGTATGATTCCGAAAGCTGTTGTTTTTCCGCCCTGCGTAAAAGCTCAAGTTCGGTGCCTTCGCGTATCATAGTTGCACATTTGATGCCGGCATGAATTTCACACGGTTTACGCTCCATATCGCAAAGAGCACAGATGTATGTCTCTGCCTCAAATATCAGATGTTCAGCATCGATTTTACCGACTCGCCGAATTATTGCATTCATTTGTGATTGAACTGTTCGTTTCATATCGCTGCCCCTCTATTGCCAAACTGCCGTTTAATAACGACAGTTTGGCTGGAGATTATTACACATTAGGTCTATAACTTTGCAGTGCTTTTTGATAATTTGCACGCTCAAACGACGACGGATCGGCAACGTTTTTCTGACTCATACTTCCTTGCATTAAATTTATCGAGTCATACTCATGCTCTTCCATCCATAGTTTCATACCATGCAGGACGGTAGTGATATGCGATATACCGTTCCGTAACAGCGCCGAGCACATCATCGTTACGTTGGCGCCAGCCATAAGCATTTTAATAACATCCTGTGCGTTATGAATTCCGCTCGTTGCCGCGAAATCTGCATTAATCTTGTCATAAAGAATTGCTATCCAACGAAGCGGTAATCGCATTGCGTGCGGTGTACTGAGGATGACATTTGGTGCAACTTCAAGCTCGTCGAGATTAATGTCGGGTTGATAGAAACGGTTAAATAGAACCAATCCATCTACGCCGTTTTCATCAAGCCGCCGGGTGAAGTGCGCCAACGAGCTGAAGAATGGACTGAGCTTCATAGCAACCGGAATTTTCACTGCCGATTTTACCGCTTTGAGAATATCGATATATAAGTTTTCCACTTCCACGCCCGAGAGCCGGGGGTTTGTCGGGATATAATATATGTTTAACTCTAATGCATCGGCGCCCGCCTGCTCCATCTTTCTGGAATAATCTATCCATCCGCCGACGGTAACGCCGTTTAAACTTGCAATCACGGGTATATCGATTGCTTCCTTCGCCATTCGAATATGTTCCAGGTATTCTTCAGGTCCTATCCGGTATTCACTGGCTTGCGGGAAATAGGTCACTGCCTCGGCAAAACTCTCTGCGCCGAACTGCAAATAATGATCAAGCTCTTTTGATTCATGTTTGATCTGCTCTTCAAAGAGCGATTCAAGAACCACCGCTGCGGCTCCTTCAGCTTCCATTTTCTTTAAATTCTCGATCTCATTCGATAAAGGTGATGCCGAAGGAACGATCGGGTTTATAAGTTTAAGTCCTAAATATGTGGTTGTTAAGTCCATATATTGCCTCGCTGGTTAAAAAATTCCGTTTGTTATTGATTACCGTTTTGTCCGTTGATTTTGCCGTCCAGAATATCCGCCATCTTTTCGATAAGATGATAACGATAATCCGTATCCTGTTGAGCCAACTTAATTAATTTTTTAGCAGTATCAGGATGACTCTTTGTGAGCATTTTGAACCTGTTTTCCATATATGCATATTTTTCAAACGGTATTTTCGGCGGTTTTGAATCAAGTGAGAGCGCCTTTTTACCTTCTTTGCGATTATCGGGGTTGTATCTGAATAACGGCCAGTGTCCGCAATCTACAGCCGCTTTTTGGTTTTCCATACCCTTTGCCATATTGATGCCGTGTGCGATGCAGTGGCTGTACGCAATAATAAGCGAGGGGCCATCGTATTTTTCCGCTTCGATAATTGCCTTCACGGTGTGGACATCATTCGATCCCATTGCTATTTTCGCAACGTATACATCCCGATAAATCATCGCGATGAGTGCGAGGTCTTTCTTCGGCAGCGGTTTGCCGCTTGCGGCGAACTTTGCAACTGCTGCGCGCGGTGTGGCTTTCGACATCTGCCCGCCGGTATTTGAATATACCTCCGTATCGAGTACGAGGATATTGACATTCTTACCCGATGCAAGAACGTGATCGAGGCCTCCGTAGCCGATGTCATACGCCCATCCGTCGCCGCCCATTATCCAGACGCTTTTCTTTATAAGATAATTGGCGACATTGAGTAATTGTTTCGCCTGCGGTTTATCGATAGTATCAAGTTTCTTCTTTAGATCTTCAACTCGTTGCCGCTGTTCATAAATTTCTGCTTCGTCCTTTTGTTCCGCATTGAGAATAGCGTTTGCAAGCTCATCACCGATCTCGGTTTGTAACGTATCGACAAGTTCTCGTGCAAACTCGGTGTTTTTGTCGATTGAGAGACGCATACCGAGTCCGAATTCGGCGTTATCCTCGAACAATGAATTCGACCACGCAGGTCCGCGTCCGTCTTTGTTTTTTGCCCACGGTGTAGTGGGTAAATTACCGCCGTATATTGATGAGCAGCCTGTTGCGTTTGCGACTAACATACGATCTCCGTATAACTGGCTTACCAGTTTAACGTAAGGGGTTTCGCCGCATGCGGCGCACGCGCCTGAGAATTCAAATAATGGTTCAAGGAATTGTGAACCTTTAATGGTATCGACCTTTAACTTTCTGCGATCGATTTCCGGAATGTTAAGGAAGAAATCCCAATTCTTGCGTTCTTTCTCACGCAATGGATGCTGCGGGTGCATGTTGATCGCTTTGAGACGGGTCTCTTTTTTATTCTTTGCAGGGCAGACTTCGACGCATAGCTCACAACCGGTACAATCTTCAACTGCAACCTGAAGAGTGTACTTCATGCCCGGGAATTCGCGGCCGCGATAATCCGTTGCCTTAAATGTCTCCGGTGCACCTTCGAGAAGTTTCGGGTCATATACCTTTTGCCTGATAGTAGCGTGCGGACAAACGTTAACGCACTTACCGCATTGAATGCAAACCTCGGGATCCCACACGGGGACTTCGGTAGCGATATTTCGCTTTTCCCATTGGGTTGTTGCCGTTGGGAAGGTGCCATCGATCGGCATTTTACTGACCGGCAGCCAATCGCCTCTGCCGGCGATGATCTCTGCCGTAACGTTTTTCACATAATCCGGCGCGTTTTCCGGAACGACAGGCGGCATTTCGATCGTACTTGTAACTTTGCCGGGGATTTCAACTTCATGTAAGTTTTCAACTGTTTTGTCGACTGCATTGAAGTTCATTTGAACGACCTCATCACCCTTGCTGCCATAAGTTTTCTTGATTGCATCCTTGATCTTAGCAATGGCTTCATCCTTCGGTAATACACCCGAGATTGCGAAGAAACAGGTTTGCATAATAGTGTTCACACGACCACCCATGCCGGTTTCGTGAGCTACTTTATAACCGTCGATTACAAATAGTTTAATTTTCTTTTCGACGATTTGTTCCTGTACCCTTTTCGGCAGTTTGTCCCACACTTTATCTTCCGGATACTGCGTATTCACAAGGAATGTTGCACCTTTGATTGCATATTTGAGCATGTCCATCTTTTCGAGGAAAACTTCCTGGTGACATGCAATAAAATTTGCTTTACTGATGAGGTATGTTGATTTAATCGGCTTTTTTCCGAAACGAAGGTGGGAAGTTGTTCTCGAACCCGATTTCTTCGAATCGTATACGAAGTAACCCTGTGCATAGTTGTCGGTCTCTTCGCCGATGATCTTGATGGAGTTTTTGTTTGCGCCTACGGTGCCGTCTGCGCCAAGCCCGAAGAACATCGCTCGTATGGTTTCTTCCGGCTCGATGTCAAACTCGGTATCGAATTCAAGATTTGTTTTTGTTACGTCATCAATTATACCTACGGTGAAATGGTTCTTCGGACGTGATTTTTTTAATTCATCAAAGACCGCCTTTACCATCGCAGGGGTGAATTCTTTCGATGACAATCCATACCTGCCGCCGATAATTGTCGGTAGTGATTTAAACTTTGCATTGTCGCTGTCGAGCGACTCGGTGAATGCGGTGACGATATCCTGATATAACGGTTCACCGATACTTCCCGGTTCTTTAGTTCTGTCAAGAACAGCTATTGATTTAACATTTTTCGGGATTGCATTTATTAAATGTTCGACTGAGAATGGTCGATACATACGAACTTTTAAAATACCGACATCTTCATTATTACCTCTCATATAGTCTACTGTTTCTTCCGCTGTATCTGCCCCGGAACCCATTAATACTATTACTCGCTCTGCTTCAGGGCTGCCAACATAATCAAATAATTTATATTGCCTGCCGGTAAGCTTTGCAAATCGATCCATCGCACTTTGGACGATCTTCGGCGTACGCAGATAAAACGAATTAACCGTTTCACGACCCTGGAAGAATACATCGGGATTTTGCGCCGTACCCCGAATTACGGGATTATCGGGAGAGAGTGCACGGCGTCTGTGTTCGAATATCAGCTCTTCATTGATCATAGCGCGGATATCATCATCGGATACCTGTTCGATTTTTCTGACTTCGTGAGATGTTCTGAAGCCGTCAAAGAAATGGAGGAATGGAATGCGTGACTCGAGTGTTGCAGCTTGTGTAATGAGAGCCAGGTCCATAACTTCCTGTGGATTATTGGAAGATATTAACCCCCAACCGGTCGAACGTGTCGACATAACATCGCTGTGGTCACCAAATATTGAGAGTGCCTGTGCTGCTAATGAGCGGGCAGCGATATGGAAAACCGTTGGGCTAAGTTCGCCTGCTATTTTATACATATTCGGGATCATCAACAACAAACCCTGCGATGCAGTGAATGTAGTTCCAAGCGATCCCAACTGCAATGCACCATGTAATGCACCGGCTGCCCCGCCTTCACTTTGCATCTCGATTACTGTCGGTACTGTATTCCAGATATTTTTCTTTCCCTCTGCTGAGAATTGGTCAGCTAACTCACCCATATCCGACGAAGGGGTGATAGGATAAATAGCAATTACTTCGTTGGTTTTATGTGCAATATATGCAGCAGCATTGTTGCCGTCTATAGTTACCTTGAGTCTTGACATTAAGATTTTCTCCAAAAAATAAAAATTAACTACTGTTTTTACTCAATTTTGATAAAACTACACGTAAATAAGCTTATATTATATATGAATATAAAAATTACAAATACTATGCCAAATGAATACAAACCCTGATAATGGTTGCATTTCGTTAAAAATGTAAGTATATAGAGAGGTTTCACTCAATAATTTAAGCATAAATAGTACTTTAAACGGGAAGGAATTATTAAAATTGAAAATTGCTTTACTTTGTGGCGGTGTTTCACCCGAACGGGATATTTCGCTTGCGTCCGGTAAAAACGTTGCAAACGCTTTACGGTCAAAAGATTATGATGTTTATGTTATCGATCCTGCGTATGGATTAAATCAACCGAATGAGGACACAATATTCTCTTTTTCAATAAAAAGCGAGGCGCCTGAAACAATTAACCGGAGTCCACAATCGCAGCGCGCCTATATTGAGACCATAAATAACATTATTCCCGATGATGTCTCGGCAGCTTTTATTGCGTTGCATGGTACCTGGGGAGAGGATGGTAAAAGTCAGGCGCTGCTTGAATTCAGAGGGCTGCCATATACCGGGTCGGGGGTGCTTGCCAGTGCGCTGGCAATGGATAAACTTATATCGAAAAGGATTTTTACCGGGTGCGGTATTTTAACCCCACCCTGGATCACTGTTCATAAGAACTATGATTCTGATACTGTAAAAGAAGAAATTGTTCAAAAGTTTGGGTATCCGGTTGTTGTCAAACCAAACAATCAAGGTTCGACAGTTGGAATGGCAATAGTTCAAAAAGAAGATCAACTTGACGAAGCTTTATCCGTGGCTTTAAGATTTTCGGATACAATAATCATTGAAATGTATGTACCCGGTAAAGAAATTACTGTGTCAGTATTAGGCGATGAGCCACTGCCGATAATTGAGATCCGCCCAAAGCAAGGTTATTATGATTATAAAAGTAAATATACCGCCGGTATGACCGATTATCTTATTCCGGCGCCGCTGGATGAAAATTTATCGAGAAATATTCAAGATATAGCGGTAAAAGCGTTCAATGTGCTTGACTGTAAAGGATTCGGCAGGATAGATTTTCGATTAAATAATGCAGACGAAGCATATTGTCTTGAAGCAAATACAATTCCGGGATTAACCAGCACCAGTTTAGTGCCGAAAGCCGCGCGAGCGGTTGGAATTGGATTTGAAGACCTCTGTGACCGAATCGTGCAATATGCAATAGGGGAATAAACCGATGCTTGCAAATAATACTCTAAGTTAGTATTTTTCAATAATGAACGATAATTATCTTCGCAAGAAAAAATTAGGCGTACGATTGTTGCAACATTCTCTTCCACGAATGTTGCGGCGTGGTGCGTTATGGAAAATCGGGATAATTATTATTATTCTTGGCTACATACTATTTGGCAACAGAGGTGTTCTTCAACGCGTAAATCTCGAAATAGAAAAACAAAATATGATCGAGCAGGTGGAGGAGGCGGAAAAAGAAACCGAACTGCTCAATAAGCAACTTGAGAGGGTTTCGAACGACGATGCATTCATCGAAAAAATTGCCCGTGAACGTCACGGTATGATTCGCACCGGTGAAACTGTTTATCGAATTGCGGAAGAATAACTCCGGATTTAAGTGAAAAACATAAGTGCTTGTAAAAAGTCAACCAACATTCCCGGCAGTGATGACTCAAGTTACGGGTGTGTTGGTTTTTTTATTGAAATACGAAATGGACCTTTTTCCTGAAAGTAAAATACAATCGAAGAAAAAGCGGTCTGATATAGCACCGCTCGCCGAACGTATACGACCCGAATCGATTGAGGAGTTTGTCGGACAGGAACATATTATCGGACCGGGGAAACCGCTTCGGTTAATGATTGAACAGAAACAACTCTGGTCTATGATATTCTGGGGACCTCCCGGCGTCGGGAAAACAACGCTGGCGCGATTGATAGCAATACATTCGGAAGCCGACTTTTACCAGTTAAACGCCGTCTCATCGGGTGTTAAAGACGTTCGTGAGATTATCACAAAAGCTGAGCGAAATATAAAACTTGCGAACAGAAAAACGCTGCTTTTTATCGATGAAATACATCGTTTCAACAAAGCGCAGCAGGATGCACTATTACATTCTGTCGAAGAAGGGATTGTGACATTAATCGGCGCGACGACCGAGAATCCTTCATTTGAAGTAATCGGTCCTTTACTTTCGAGATCACGGGTATACGTGTTGGAATCATTGAATAAAGCTGATCTCGAAAAAATACTTGAACATGCATTGCGAAAGGATGAGTACTTGTCATCCTATAAGATTACTATCGAAGATAGGAATTTGTTAATGCTTCTCGCAGGAGGCGATGCGCGTTCAATGTTGAACGGACTCGAAACGGCAGTGCAGCTTGCTTTATCCAATAAAGATAAATCGGTAGAAATATATATTACATCGGAACTAATCCGCGAAGCATTTCAATTTCGTTACGCAAAGTATGATAAAAGCGGGGAAGAGCACTACAATATTATATCGGCGTTTATAAAAAGTATGCGTGGAAGCGATCCCGATGCTGCTGTTTACTGGATGGCTCGGATGCTCGAAGGCGGGGAAGATCCGAAATTTATTGCGCGGCGTATGGTCATACTTGCATCTGAAGATATCGGCAACGCAGATCCGTTTGCAGTTGTTCTGGCGACGAACTGTTTTACCGCCATTCATTATATCGGTATGCCCGAAGCCCGCATCATATTGTCGCAATGTGCAACGTACCTTGCTTCGGCGCCGAAGAGCAATGCTGCATATATGGCAATTGAGTATGCAATGCGGGATGTGAAAACAAAACCGAACGAATCCGTCCCGCTTCATTTATGTAATGCACCGACATCTTTAATGAAAGAGCTCGGATACGGCGATACATATAAATATGCGCATGATTTTGACGGCGGCTTTACCGATCAGGACTATTTGCCGGAAGCAATGAAGAAGAAAATTTATTATAAACCGACTGATAACGGTAGTGAGAGAGCGATTCGTGAAAGGTTAAATTCATGGTGGAAAAATAAAAGAAGATGATTATACAATGAAAAAATATGTCATAGGAGTCGATCTCGGTGGTACAACCGTTAAGGCGGGTATTGTAGCATTTGGCGGTGCTATTATAGAACAGTTGTCGATACCAACCGAGGCAGAAAAAGGTCCTGAAGTAGTTGTCAAGCAAATTATTAAAGCAATACATGAAATTATGGCGAAAGCAAATGGTAATGAAATTGCCGGTATAGGAGTTGCAAGCCCGGGCTTGGTCGGTATCGACGGCAACACGGTAGAATCGCCGCCAAATTTTAAAAATTGGGATTCGTTCCCGCTACGCGATTCAATTGCAAACGGCTTAGCGAGCAATATACCTTTATATATTGAAAATGACGCGAATGCTGCAGCACTCGCCGAGGCAAAATTTGGCGCAGGGAAAGGTGAAAAAAACTTTCTCTTCGTTATTTGGGGGACAGGCGTCGGTGGGGGAATAATAATGGACGGTAAGATATATCATGGACCTCACGGCGGCGCCGGAGAGTTCGGTCACGCTTCAATTGAGTTCGACGGGCCGAAATGTAATTGCGGAAATATCGGGTGTATAGAAAGTTATATCGGGCAAAGGTATCTTTCCGCACGGGCTGCAAAATATCTGGATAATCAAACGGATTCATTGGTTTGGAAACTTGTCAACGGCGATGCTTCTAAAATAGAACCGCGTATCTTATATGATGCGGCATCGAAAGGAGATCCAGCCGCCGCAGCTATTTTGAATGAAGCTGGCGCATTGCTCGGCGTTGCAATATCGTCTTTTATGAATATAATGAATTTCGATCTTGGAATAGTAGGCGGCGGTGTTTCTGCTGCCGGAGATCTAGTTTTTGAACCGATGAATGAAGAAGTAAAGAAACGTGTGA
>PWYR01000157.1 GCA_003567775.1 Ignavibacteriales bacterium
CGGAGACGCGCTCGTAGAGCCCGCCGGCGATGTAGAGCGTCTCGGTGCTCTGTCCGCCCTCGGTGGCGACCTGGCGAAAGCGCGCGCGCGAGGGCGCGTAGCTGAACTGGCGGGTGTGGCCAGCGGCGCTGATCTGGGCGGGCTTGTTGTCGCTCGTCCAGGTCAGCGTGGTGCCGTCGCGGTCGGTCATGTTGCCGTTGGCGTCGTGGAGACAACATAATGGTCCTCGCGGTAACACGACTTATCGCAATGCGCCGGATCCGGTCACTGGTTTCTCTACGCCACAGAAAGGCGCGATCGTCAAAACCCCAGGCCCGCCAAATGATCAGCAACTCAAGCGGCTGAGGAGAAACAACCATGCACTCCCACGACATTGAGCCCCTGGTCAACAAGCTCAAGGAACTGTCGCCTGAGCGGGTGGCGGAAGTGGAGGATTTCATCGACTTCCTGCGCAGCCGCAGCCGGGCACAGCACAGCCGGCCGCGCCAGCCGCTCGATTTTCCGGTCGATCACGTCGGCCAATGGCCGGAAGACTTAAGCCTGCGCCGCGAGGATCTATATGGCGACGACGGCCGCTGAGCAGCCCGACGCGCTGTTCGTCGATACCAACGTGCTGGTCTACGCCAACGTCGCTGAAGCGCCGTTGCACGAGACCGCCTTGTCCGCCCTGCAACAGGCCCATGAGGCCGGGCGCACGCTGTGGATCAGCCGCCAGGTGCTGCGCGAGTTCGCCGCCGTACGCTCACGGCCGCAGACCTTCGCCGCGGCCGCCAGCCCCGAGATCATCGCCGCCCGGCTGGCGGCGTTCGAGGCGCGTTTCGAGGTCGCCGACGATACCGCCGCCGTCACCCGCCACCTGCGCCAACTGATCACCGAGGTGACTCTCGGCGGCAAGCAAGTCCACGACGCCAATATCGTCGCCACCATGCTGGTCTACGATATCCCGGCACTGCTGACCCACAACGGCCGGGACTTCGAGCGGTTCGAAGATCGGATCACGGTCGAGGTGATCAACACATAGAGTGCCCTGATTGCAGATGCGCGGCGACTGGCTCGCCGCCGCCGGCATCTTGCCGCCTGCCGAAACCCCGTTGATCACCCAGTTCGGTGAACGCTTCACTGTCAACCAGTGACATCAATCCGGTCCACGCAGGTAACTCCTGACAACCCCTTCCGTGGGGTTAGCGTATGGGCCCCACACGAGATTTCTTATACTCTCCCAACCGGTCGGATATCGATCACCGCGTCGATACACCCTAATTGAGCCGGTTACCGCAACGATCTCCGGAAGGACTCCTTACTGGAGACGCGCAACAGGCTTTCAAGACCGTCATGCCAAGGTGCGCGGATAGGCAGTCTCGGGTCGATATGTATGTTGCTCTCCCGGCCGCTCGCCTTCCTCACTCGGAACTCAATACACTCTCACGACTTGTGGACATGAACTTCTCCCCTTCGAACTCTGTCAGCAAGATTGATCAAAAAGCCAGAATCGATCTTCTTCTCCTTCTTGCCAGGAACATCGACATACAGGTTCTCTCGAATCAGTTTCTGTAGCCGCTTGAGATCGTTACGCTGCAGGTCGGCAAAGTGAACAAACTCATCAAGAGCACAGCTTGCAAAGTACGTGTTGCCATTAGGTGATAACGAAGAATCGGCTTCAATCATTAATGCGATTTCCTTCGCGTCCAAATCTTCGAAAGACTTTCCCGGGATCTTTATAATCTTTTCGATCATTCTGCTGCCCTTCTGTTTGGATTCGGCCGCCTCAGGATATCGATCTTGCGATTCCCCACACCGATTCGCAAAACTGGACCACCGTCCCGGCTCCATCCGACTCGTAGGCGGCCACTCCTCAGTGCGTCAAAGTGTGTCCGCCCTCCATAGGCAGGGTGTCCTATCAACCGACCCGATGGACCTAATGCCGGGAGAAGCATTCGCCCGCTGGCGTACACCGCGCCGCCAGCGCCGGCACCAACGATCATGTGGGTTGCCTCGCGGGCACCGGCGTCAATCAGCCGTAAGGCTTGTTCTTGTTGTGCTAACGCCGGTGCCCCCTGGTAGCGGCACCCTTTACCCCATGCTCGTCGGAAAGTTACCGAACTGGTGTAATCGAGACCACTGCGGCCTTCAGCTTCAAACACTCCCACATGATTAGACCCCCCCCGATCGGATCCCGCGGAACCGCTGCCTGCTCCAGATGTTGATCGATTCTCGAGTGCGCGCCTACGGAAGGCGGCGCCGCTGCCGAGACCTGCACTGCATCCTGGGCCGCCCGCGTACTGCCACCACCGGAAGATTGCACCGCGCGCCCGACTTCGTCGAAGGCCTTGTCGATCACCCGATCGACCGCGTAGTTGTACATCTGCTCGAGCGCAAACGACGCCCACGGGTTACCCGATGCGGTCGCGGTGAGGTGTATCAGCCGTCCGACGATGCGGTTACGCAGCCCGGCGCGCGCCACGACGCGGCCGGCAGAGCTTAAGGCACTGAAAATGCTGCTGACGGCACTTCGCACCGCCCGGAACGCCCGACTGACGAAATACCCACTCGGATCCGTCGCCGACAGCGGGTTGTTGAACACGTAGCTGTAGCGGTTGAAGCTCTGCGGATTGAGCGGCTCAGGGATGAACGGGTCAGCCGAGACGAACCTTCCTATTCCCGGGTCGTAGACCCGCCCGTTCATGTGGATCAGGTCGACCCCGTCGAGCATCTCGTGGAAGGTGTAGCCACGCGCGGTGGTCGAGGCGATGACCTGTTCATCCGCCCCTGAAGGCGGATCGGTGCTCCAGTCGCCGCCCCGGCGCGCGCCGAAGGCGTCAAAACTCAGCCGTGCGAGCAGCCCCCCGCTCTCATCGGTGATCGCCGCCACGCTGCCCAGGTGGTCGGCGTGCAGGTAGCGCGTCTCGTGGTTGTAGTCGCTGCGGCGCAGGTGCACCGCCACCGTCTCGCCGCTAGCGACGATGTAGTGGCGGTGCTCGGTGCCGTGGGGGCCGGAGACGC
>PWYR01000054.1 GCA_003567775.1 Ignavibacteriales bacterium
CCGGTGACATATATGCCATGGTTCCAACGGTGCTTCCGGCTTTGGTGAGATTCCCCGTACCTTTTAATTTTGCTAAACCGAAGTCCATTACCTTAATACGGTTCTTGGAATCGACCATTATATTTTCTGGCTTGATGTCACGGTGAACTATATCCTTATCGTGAGCTTCGGAGAGGGCTTCAGCTATTTGAATAGCGTAGTCGATAACAGTTTCAAGTTTCAGGTTCCAGGTTCCAAGTTGAGATACTTCTGACCTCTGATCTCTGACCTCTGACCTCTGGCGTAGGGTTACACCATCAATATATTCCATCACGATGAATTGATTAGCATCATGCTCATCAACATTATGGATCGTACAAATGTGCGGGTGGTTGAGCGCTGCGGCGGCTTTTGCTTCGCGGATGAAGCGGTGTTTGTCTTCATCCGACTTTGTAAGGTGCGACGGTAGAAACTTCAACGCAACGGTGCGGTCGAGTTTATTATCATGTGCTTTGTAGACGACTCCCATGCCACCTTCGCCGAGTTTTTCTACAATGCGATAATGTGAAATTGTTTGCCCGATCATACTTCGATTTCCCTTTTGCGTATATAAATATTCCGGTGGAGATATTCACCATTATTAAATGTATACATTTACTTACAGTCCCATTTTTTTAACTATTTCATCAAAGCGCGGATCATATCGCAATATATCGAACCGATGATCCACCTTTATGAAACACATATAAAAACCGTGTTCCTGCAACGCTTTTTCCAGATAAGAAAATGCTGTGTCATGATCGCCGAGAGCTGCATATACTAACGCAATATCTTCCGGACCGATAAACCGTTGTGTGGATTTCTTCAGCAAATCGGAGAGAATTTCCCGTGCTTTTTCATGTTCTCCCAATTGCGCATACATATAGCCCACGCCGGCAATATCATACGAACGCGCCCCGCCGGATAATTCAACGGCTTTCGAGAACGCATCAAGAGCTTCTTTGTACTGCCCCAGTCCGCTGTATGCCCAACCGAGTTCGCCGTATGTTATGAAGAATCTCGGTTCCATTTCGATTGTTTTCTGAAATTGTTCGATAGCTTTTTCATACTGACGATCCCAGAAATAGTACGAACCCAGATCCTTGTTTATAATAAGAGAAAGCGGATCCAGATTAATTGCAGTTTGGATTTCCTTATATGCCTCATCGTGGCGTCCCATCGCCGAAAGATAGTATGCGTACAGTTCGTGCGCTTCTTCGTAACTTTGATTCAATGAGATCGCCTTCCGGAATGCCTGTTCGGCCTTTCCGTATTCCAGGTCATAGAAAAATAAAACTGCACCGACAGAAGCGTATGCTTGTGGAAGATTCGGATCCGCTTCCACTGCCTTCAAAGCTGCATCGCGGGCTTTTTCGAATACACTATGAGGGCTTTCGAAATCCAATCCGAGCACACTATACGAATTCGCTAATCCTGCATAGCCGGGTGCATATTCCGGGTCTATCTTAATCGCCTGCTTGAAATAATCGATGCTTTTGAGTACATCTTCGTATGTAAACTTTCCCCAGTGATACCGTCCTTTCAGATAGAGGGTATATGAATCGATACTCTCGGTTTGCTGTTTATCGATCTGTGTTTTCTCTCCGGGCAGAAGTTTAATCTTCAAACCTTCGGCGACCCGGTGTGCTATCTCACTCTGAATCGCAAAAACATCCTGCAGTGTCCGGTCGTAACTCTCAGACCAGAGCATTTCTTCGGTGTCCGTATCGATCAATTGAATCGAGATGCGTACATTTTTATCACTCTTCCTCACACTCCCCTCAAGCAACGAACCGACATTTAATTGTTTCGCGATCTCAACGATACTTTTTGTCGTACCTTTATATTGCATAGAAGTTGTGCGGGCAATGACACGAAGGCCGCCTATTTTTGAGAGCATGGAAATCAATTCTTCGGTCATACCGTCGGAGAAATATTCGTCCTGTACATCCGGACTCATATTCACAATCGGTAACACCGCAATACGTTTCGTCGGAGGTTCGGATACATTGGCATCATTGACACTCTTCCGCGTCGTTTCCAGGAGATTACGAAAAGCGGAGAGTACCTCATCTGCCGACAGGTATCTATGATCGATATTCTTTTCAAGTGCCTTTTTTAACACCGACCGGGTCTCAGCATTTACGTGAGAGATATGATACGACTTATAATCCGGTTCCTCATTTAAAATCCGATAGGAAACCGCATGTTCATATTCACCGTTAAACGGCAGAGTACCGGTGAGCATCTCATAGAGCATGACTCCGAGCGACCAGATATCCGTCCTCTGATCGACAGGTTCGCCGCGAATCTGCTCGGGCGACATATAGAGGATTGTTCCGACCGTGGTTCCGGTTTTCGTCAGATTTAAGGATCCTTTGATCTTTGCCAGCCCGAAATCCATTACCTTTATCCGGTTCTTCGCATCAACCATGATGTTCTCCGGCTTGATGTCGCGGTGAACGATACCTTTATCGTGTGCTTCGGAGAGGGCTTCGGCAATTTGTATTGAGTAATCAATAATGGTTGTCAGTTGCCGGTTGTCGGTTGCCGGTGTTTCTGATTTCAGCCTGTCCGCCGAAGCTCCGCTTTTTCGAGCGTAGGCGGAATTTCCTATTTCTAATTTCTCACGCAATGTTACACCATCAATATATTCCATTGAAATGAATTGCGTGTTCTCGTTTTCTTCAACAGAGTAGATGGTACAAATATGCGGGTGGTTAAGCGCCGCGGCGGCTTTGGTTTCGCGGATGAAGCGCTGTTTGTCTTCTTCCGATTTTGTTAAATTCGGCGGTAGAAACTTCAACGCGACGGTGCGGTCGAGTTTGGTGTCGTTGGCTTTATACACTACTCCCATTCCACCCTCACCTAATTTTTCAAGAATCTTGTAATGAGAGATTGTTTGTCCAATCATAATAAAATCTTATGTTGTAAACTCTCTTATTAATTGTATTTTA
>PWYR01000061.1 GCA_003567775.1 Ignavibacteriales bacterium
ACGTAAGAATTTTTGCGGATCACCCTGAAAGTCCGGCAAATCTTTATCCACTGCCCGGAAATATGACGGCCGGTTTTCGATGGTTCGTATGTGATCACCATCGAGCGAATATACATGTACACCCGGTGAATGAACATTTATGTGATAGATTTTCTCCCCGGATACGAGCAATCCTCCGCCTTCGAAGCGCGATATTAAATTTCTGAATCCATCCGGGAATATTCCGAACCTCTTTTCTTCTTCACCATCCTGGTTCATCTTTTTTATATAATTTCCGTCATATGCAATATAATAACCGTATATATTATTATCCTCATCGAAAGCTATATGCAGCGGTGCGAGAAAATGCAATCCTGATATTTCAAGACAGTTACCGTCCGGCGTAAAGCGTATGCCCCACGGAGGACCGCTGTTGAGCACGAAGATAGTTCCGTCCGGATGGTATTGTGCTATTGACGGATGCCAGAATGCACCGGGTCTGCATCCTTCGGGGGATAACGTTTTTATATGCGATCCCGTACTATCGTAGAAATGTACTTCATTCGATATTCTGTCGGTTACGAGCAAAGTACCGTTGTTATCTACATCGAGATATGAAACCTCACCGATGAGCGGATATTCGGGCAAGGGTAGAGTGTTGACATGAGTGAAATGACGGTTAAACGTGTTCCCATATGCATAATTGCTAAAAGGAAGAAAAGCTAATAGTATTATTAATATAAATGACATAGTACTCATTATTCGAGGTTAATCCTCCATACCGTCGCATTTTGCGAATCCGATGCAAGGATCTTCGAGCTGTTTGTAATGGTAATTCTGTCGATAGCAAAATCATCGAATGGTGAATCACCGGCTAATTTTAACCGATACACTCGTTGCAGGTTTCCGTCTTTATCGATTTCATGAAGTATCGGAAACCCTTGCGGTGCGATTATAAAACTTCCAGTAGGGATGGGAACAAAATCACTAAAATAATTCATCATCCAGATTCCCCGTTCTCCCCGTTGTCTCATCCGCTCGAGGATGGCCTGCTCCCTTTCACGGAGACTATCGATTGCCGGCCCTTCGAGTCCGGTAGTTATCGAGATCTCACCATTCAAAGTTGCCCGTTTGTATTCGGGTTTACTTATAAAAATGAATGTCTATGTCGGGGTAACGTCCCTACGATTATTGAAAATATCCTCTGCTTTTATTCACGTTGCGACACCTAATTTTCCAAAACATCAAATGAAAATAAATAAGTATCCAAGGACACTTCATTTAACCGGAAACGTCGTCAGGCAAGAGTGTTTCCGTCGCGGGCTTTCACCGTACTCCGTTTTCGAAAAGATATGTAAAATTTTAATATAACGCAATCATTTCGCATTTGGAACTTTCAGAAATTTCCACTACTTTTTATTATACACGTTGAACCAACCTGCGGATTATATCTATGAATATTCATCAGTTTGATCTTAATTTTTACGTTCAGAATGTTATTGCAGCATATTTAATCGAAACGACCGATGGACCGGTGCTTATCGAAACCGGCCCCGATACGGTCTATGCCAATCTTGAAAAATCGGTAAATAATGCCGGCTTCTCAATCGACGACATCAAACACGTGTTTGTAACCCATATCCATCTCGATCATTCAGGCGCGGCATGGCGGCTTGCCGGACATGGAGCAACCATCTACGTTCATCCCCGCGGTACGAAACACCTTGCTGATCCTTCGAAGCTCATTGCATCGGCTGAACGCATTTACGGCGACAAGATGCAGGAATTATGGGGGACGATAAATCCGGTACCGGAAGATAGAATCAGGGCGACGGTAGACGGACAAAATATATCGATTGGCGGCGTCGATGTCCGGGTGATCGACACGCCCGGGCACGCATCGCACCATAATGTATATATAATAGAGGGAATTGCCTTCACGGGCGATGCAGCGGGCATAAGAATTGCCGGAGGACCGGTATTGCCCCCGACGCCTCCGCCGGATATCCATATCGAGCAGTGGCAGGAGACATTAAAGAAAATCCGTGACATCAAACCGGACATTCTCTATCCGACACATTTTGGAAAATCGGTTGACGTCTTCCCGCACCTCGAGGAGATGGAAACCCGGCTGCTCGAATGGTCGAATTGGATCGGCGAGCAATTACAAAAAGGAAAGACCGATGAGGAAATCACAAAAGAATATGAAGCTGTTTCGAAAAATCTCCTCAATCATCATAACATCGTCGATGAATTGATGAAAGCATACGAATTCGCCGACCCGTTCTGGATGAATGTGATGGGGTTGGTGAGGTATTGGCGGAAGTACAAACTCTAATTCACAAAATCCTAAATTCTAAACAATTTCAAATATACTAATTATCAAAACGAAAAGCTGTCTATTTTTTGTCATTTGTTCATTTGAATTTTGAATTTGTTTCCCCGATATCAATCGGGGTAGAAATTAGGATTGAGGATTTTATATATGTCTAATCGTATAATCTGGAAAGAAATCCCAACCTTGGATGAACTCAACAAGCTGTCCAAAGACACTATGGTTGAGCACATCGAGATCGTCTACACCGAAATCGGTGATGATTACTTGAAAGCAACAATGCCGGTCGATAAACGAACGGTGCAGCCGATGGGATTATTACACGGCGGTGCGTCGGCGGCGCTTGCTGAAACTTTGGGCAGCGTGGCATCTCATTGCATAATCGATCGCGAAACGCACTATGCGGTGGGATTGAATATCGAGGTGCATCACATCCGCTCGGTGACAAAGGGAACGGTGACCGGTATCGCCCGACCGCTGCATCTCGGTAAGACGACGCATTTGTGGGAAATTAAAGTGTTTGACGATCGTGATAAGCTGGTGAGTGTGAGTATGCTCAGGATGATTGTGCTTCCTGTAATATGAATTACGAGTTACGAATTACGAATTGGTTTGGGACGATACTCATGTTCTTCGAATTCGTAAATTTGTGAAATTACAACACATTACTTGTAAAATGAGAATTACTATAGACGTCCGCTACCGTGACCTCGACATCCTCGGTCACGTAAACAACGCCGTGTATCTTACCTATTTCGAATATGCGCGTTTGAAGATATTTCACAACTGGTTTACCAGCGAGAACGAGCCGGATTTCGTCATCGCCCGCGCGGAGGTGGATTTTATTAAACCGGTTTTTATCGGTACGGTCAATGTACAGGTAAAGGTGTCGCATATCGGGAACACGAGCTTTACGCTTGAGTATGAAATAGCGAACGAAAAAGGTGAGACATGCGCCAGAGGAAGAACGGTTCAGGTGTTGGTAGATCCGGAGAGTGGAAGTAAAATTCGGATTGATGGGAAAAGATTGGAGTTTCTCAAAAATTTGAAAGAATAGAAAAACCAGAAGATAAACCACAAAGACTCAAAGTCACCAAGATTTCAATTATTTAATTTCTTCGAGTCATTGAGTCTTTGTGGTTCAATCACTCACAACATCCGCACAAACGCCCTTTGTTCATCATCCTGTACGCTTCGTGCTTTCAGTTCGGTAATATGCACTTGAAGTTTTTCGATCCCGTTCTCATACGCTTCGATCGCTTTTTCGATCTTGTCTTTCCGTTCCGCCCAGATTGCACTGCGCAGCGAGCGCATATACTCGTAACGGGTGAACGGCCATTCTTTAAAGGCGAGCGTGGCAAGAACGACAAGATTTATGAACGGAATATACATTAACAAACCGTTTGTCGGACGGTATCCTGCTTTATGGAAAATATTCCACCAGATCAATCCGTATAGATAAACCGTTGCGACGATCAGAAATGCCAACAGCAGATCATCAATTGTGTTACCGAATGCCTTCATCGCGATGAACATAAAATTCTCCTTTATGAATAATTGAAGTAAATGATAAATAAATATTTATAATCAAAGCCAATGAAAGCAAAACGATTTAGGGCAATACAATTATTAAACTTTTAAAATGGTTTTGCCCTAAATAGTTTTGCAATTTATTCATCTCACCAGTACCCGGGCATCATGTGCGAGTGTATAATGTTGTCCACCCACGGCAACCGTATCCCCTTCGGATATCCCTTCGAGTATTTGCACGTACTCGGGATTCCGTCTGCCGGTCGTTACATAGTGCCATTTTGCTATATCGTTCTCAATGCGGAAAACGAGTTCCCGTTGGTCGCGCACCAATACTGCTCCTCTGGGGACAACGAGCGCATCTTCTATATATTCCGTAACAATTTCTACGTTAGCAAACATTCCCGCTTTTATTACACCGTCCGGGTTTGGTATTGCGACCGTTACGCGGGCAGTTCGGGTTTCGGCATCCACAAGCGGTGATATAGTATAAACACTTCCTACGAACTGTTGATTCCCGAGCGCCGGAAATCGTGCATAAGCAAGCGAACCTTCGCGGATATGGGGAAGCTCAGATTCGATTACGCCGACTTCTATATGTACAGTGAGAAGATCGACAACTTTGAGATATGCACGTCCCGTTTGCACCATCATTCCTTCCTGCACATCCAGTTGTGCGACATATCCGTCGAACGGCGCCCGAATGTTTGTGTAGGATAAATTCAGTTGTGCACGTTCATACGCCTGTTCCGCCTGCGATAGCCCGCTCCTGTTTGCGATTACTTCTTCGCGCCGCGATGTAAAGTAAGTAAGCGTTGCCTCATATTCTCTACGGATATGTGTAAGTTCACGTTCGGAAAGCTCGCCGCGTTGGAATGCTTCCTGTGAACTGCGATATGTCTGTTCAAGTTCATCGAGTAATTCCTGTGTCGCATCGTCCGCGACCGCATCCGGTGTCGGGCCTGCCTTCATTATGTTGTATTCGATCTGCCGTTCGAGCAGGCGTTCTTCTGCCTCACGAAGGGCAATTCGCAGTTCGCGATCGTCCAAACGAAAAAGAGTTTGGACTTTCCGCACACGCAAACCGTCGCGTACGGGAACTCCGGTCACCAGGCCGCCGATCTGTGGAATTATTTCCGCCTCCCTTCGGGCGCGCGTTCTGCCTGTTGCGGTTATGCGCTGTTCGAATGAAACACGTTTTGCAACGTCAACATTAACTTCGAATACCGGACGCTCGGGTACGTTATACGTATCGTTCTCCGCTTGCAATTCGGCGGTGTCGGTTGTCGATGTGAGAATTGAAACGATCAGAAATACCAGCGATGCAATCACAACACCCAACACGGCACCCGTAACTACTGATGATGACTTCATAGTCTCCCCGTTTTAGTGAAATCATTTATTAGGAATTATACAGATTTTTTCGATGAGGCGCAAACTTTTTCTTGATTTTGATGCAGGATTTTGTTAATCAATATATATAGAAGATATGCCCGTCACTTACAGTATGAAGATAATGAAAAATAACCAGTTTTATACGAATCTCTCTATAAGATAGTGACGGGCACATTCTTTAGGTGTGGTCTTCATCATCTATTTAATACAGAATTTAAATATATTTATTTCCATCAAGGGAAAACCATGGTCAGAAAAACCGTTTACCTATTGTTTATAACCTCATTGCTCGCATTCTCAAACGACGACTACGATCGACAACGCGAGCAAATGGTGAACCGGCAGATAATAAACCGCGGCATCTCGCACGAGCTGACTATCGAAGCTATGCGGGCGGTCCCGCGGCACGAATTTGTACCTCAAGCCCAGAGACGAAACGCCTATAGCGACAGCCCCCTCCCGATCGGTTACGGACAAACTATATCGCAGCCGTATATTGTTGCATATATGACCGATATAATACAACCGGAATCGCATCACCGGGTGCTTGAGATAGGCGCAGGGTCAGGATATCACGCCGCTGTTATATCGAAGGTCGTGGACCGGGTGTATACTATAGAGATCATTCCCGAGTTAGGAGAATCGGCAAAGGAACGGCTTGAGCAACAAGGTTTCGATAATGTAGAAGTCAAAATCGCCGATGGTTACTATGGCTGGGAAGAGCATGCGCCCTTCGATGCGATTGTCGTAACCGCTGCCGCCGAACACATCCCGCCGCCGCTTATCGAACAATTAAAAGACGGCGGGAAGATGGTTATCCCGGTCGGTTCACCTTTTTTCGTTCAGCAGTTGATGCTCGTGGAAAAGAAAGGCGAAAAGATCACCACGCGAAATCTGATGCCGGTGAGGTTCGTACCGTTCCGCCGCGCGGGTGATTAATCTGAATTACGAGTTACGAATTAATTAAGACCATCTATTGATTATCAATTATCCTGTTAACCATAGATCTTTTCTAAATTCGTAACTCGTAATTTATCTTTACACAGGAGCTGTTCACTTCAAATGAGAAAACGCATACTCATCTCAGTCGGTCTACTTTCGGTAGCCGTCATCGCGTTCCAACTGGTTCTGATGCAGATTCTCTCCATCACGCAATGGTACCACTTTGCATATATGGTGATCTCCGTCGCGATGCTGGGGTTCGGATTCAGCGGCGCCGTGCTTGCCGTTGCCCGGCAATGGTTTCTTGAACGGGCTGAGTTGTTGGCGCCGCTTCTGATGATCCTGAGCGGTTTATCGATGGCGATTGTTATCCCGGTGACACAATCGCTGATGGGCGGATTCGATATGTACCTGCTTTTTGTGGATATGTCGCAGATATGGCTGCTTGTTGCAACGTATCTCATATATTTAATACCGTTCTTTCTTGCCGCCCTTGCGATCGGATTAATATTTGTAAAATATGTTTCGTCAATAGGCACGGTGTATTTTGCAAACCTCATCGGCTCGGGATTTGGCGGACTTGTTGCCATTGCATTCTTGTGGAAGTTTTTTCCAAACCAGCTTCCCGGTTTTGTTGCGCTGTTTCCGGTTCTTGCGGGATTATTATTGATCACAAAGAAGCGTCGCACCGGTTTTATTGTACTTTCATCTCTGTCTATTGCAATAGCCGTGTTCTTTATTACCCGACCCGTCGGTCTGAGCGTATCGGAGTACAAAAGCATCAGTTATGCAATGAATCTCCCGCAGGCGACGGTCGAAAATGAGCGGGTCAGCCCCCATGGATTGGCGCAGGTGGTTTCGTCCGATGCGCTGCGACACGCGCCGGGATTGAGTCTTGCGTTTACCGGCGAGATACCCGTGCGCAAAGCGGTGTTCAATAACGGCGAATGGTTCGGTCCGCTTGTAGTGTGGACACGCGACGATACCACTCACTTGATGGACTTTACGACGACCGCGCTGCCTTTTATTATAGATAAACGTGATCGGGTGCTGGTGCTCAATGCCCGCACCGGAACCGATATTTCGCATGCATTGACAAACGGCGCGCAGCAAGTTACTGCCGTCGAGCCGAATATTCCGGCTGTATCGATGATGATGAACGAATATGCCGGAGAAATCGACTCGTTGTTCCATCACCCGTCGGTGGATATACACACGATCGAACCGCGTACCTACTTAAAAATTTCGGGAGAACAGTACGATCTTATTACACTCCCGACGGTCGATGCATTCGGCGGCACGGCGGGTTTGTATGCATTGCAGGAGCAATACGTATTAACGCGTGAAGCGTTCAGCGAGATGTGGCGGCAGCTTTCACCGGACGGTATGATAAGTATTACTTCGTGGATGGATTACCCGGTGCGTAATCCGTTGAAGATACTTGCAACGCTTGTCGAGCTGCTCGAGAAGGAGGGAGTCGGTTCAATTGAAGATCATCTGGTCGGAATACGTTCGTGGGGAACGGTATCGTTCTTTGTGAGACGTACGCCGCTCACCGATGATGAGATCGATGCAATACGTGAATTCTGCCGGACGATGTTTTTCGATCCGGTGATTTTACCCGGTTTGCAGGAAGGCGAGCGCACACGCTATAACGATATCGAAGATCGCAGCTTTTTCGATTATGTGGATGAGATACTTGCCTCTGATCGTGAACAACTTTTTCGGGATTACGACTTTCATCTCCGTCCGGCAAGCGATAATCGTCCGTACTTTTCGCAATTTCTGAGATGGCGAAGCTTACCGCATCTTCGTGAAATGTTCGGCGACCGGGCAGTACCGTTTCTTGAGGTGGGATACCTTGTTGTTGCGGTCACGTTCATTCAGATATTTATTGCGGCGGTGGTATTGATCCTCCTGCCGTTGTTCAGGATAGGATTCCGTGGAGGCGGCAAGATGTGGACGGTTCTCTATTTCAGCGGACTCGGTCTCGGGTTTATGCTCATCGAGATCGTTCTGATACAGCGGTTTATTTTATATCTCGGTCATCCGATCTATTCAGCCGCGGCGGTCATTACCGCGCTGCTTATTTGTTCGGGGATCGGCAGCTATGTGTCGTCGCGATTTAATGCAAATACGCGGGTTCTCCGCCGGGCAGCGGGTATCGTCGCCGGATTTACTCTATTATATATACTTATCCTGCCGTTCCTTCTTGATTGGACTATCGGTTTGCCGCTTATTGTGAAAGGATTGCTTTCGTTTATCATCATTGCACCACCTGCTTTTTTTATGGGAATACCGTTTCCGCTCGGGTTACGATACGTATCATCCCGTAATGAAAGTCACGTTCCATGGGCGTGGGGTATCAACGGATGTATGTCGGTCGTAAGTACGGCGTTAGCGACGATTATAGCCGTTGAGTTTGGTTTTGTGGTGGTGATGCTGTGTGCGGCTGCGGCGTATGGAGTGGCGGTTGTGGTGAATGTTGGAAGGGCAGGTGTGTAAAAACCACGGAGGCACAGAGGGCACGGAGTTTAAGGGAGATTGATTATTTTAGATAATGCATTGATATAGATAAAGAAGTATATTGCTTCAAAATTAGATCATGGTTGAAACGAAATGTATACTATCGAAGAAATAAAAATAATTCTTTCACGGAATAAGAAAGAACTCCGGGATAAGTATAGCGTAAAAGACATTGGTGTTTTCGGTTCCCGACTGCGCGGCGCCAATATTGAAGGCAGTGATATAGATATTCTTGTTGAGTTTGAGGAATCACCGGGATATTTCAAATTTCTCGATTTAGAGGAGTATCTCTCTAAACTCCTTGAGATGAAGGTTGATCTCGTTGTGAAAAGTGCGTTGAAACCCAGAATCGGCAAACGTATCTTGGAAGAGGTTGAATACATATGAGTCGTGAATATGTGGATTATATATACGATATAATAAATGAGATCAACCGAATTGAAAAATTCATAGAAGATCAGGAATTTAAAGAATTTTATGATGATGAAAAGACTTCATATGCTGTCGTACGCTCTTTGGAAATAATGGGTGAAGCTGCCAAGAACGTTCCTAATGAAGTTCGGGAAAAATATCGAGATATCCCTTGGAGAAAATGATCGGTATGAGAGATAAACTCATACACGGTTATACGGGAGGTGAGAATTTGCTGACCACGGAGGCATTGAGAACACAGAGAAACACGGAGAGAATTATTTTGTTATGCCATTCTTAACAGAAATTCTCTATGATTGTCCGTGGTTTTCTTTACCGTAATTTTTATAGACTGAGTTCTTGACTTTTTCTCCAAAAATATTTACTCTTCTATATATCCGCAAAAAACAGGAAGCATATCGAAATAGCACGGTACACAAATAATAACGACTCGTTCACGTACTAAGGGAGGCGGTTATGGTAGCCGCTCAACATACAATTTTCTCCTGTGCTGCTTCACCAATCCTGCGCAGCATCAGCTATCGTATAGAAATTGGTACCTATACAACTCCAGTACTATTTGATTCATCGTGAAGTCCTGCGGCACATTGTATAGTATGCGTAATCAGGGTAAAGACTCGGAGTAAAAACTACTCGATAGCAGAGCACGCTCGTGTGAACATCTTCAATGTGGCGAGTTGCAGATAAACAGGGAATCGATCTCTCCGACAGGGTAAAATAAGAAGGAAATAAAATCAATAAATGAGGGGATGTATTATGTCGGAAATACCATCACTGAAAGAAACAGATGCCAGCCGGATCATAATTGGGGGTAAGGCGATGCGGCAAATTTACTGCACTATCTCAAAGTATGCAAAGTTCGCCGATACGATCTTGCTTGTTGGGGAGACCGGGGTCGGGAAAGACCTCATCGCTCATGAAATACACCGCCTTAGTGACCGGAAGGATAACCTGTTTAAACTGGTTTCGTTGTCGGCATTATCCAATACGCTTCTGGAATCGGAACTGTTCGGCCATGTGAAAGGTGCTTTTACCGGAGCCGATAAAGATAAGACCGGTGTTATTGAAGCAGCCGACGGTGGAACATTGTATTTTCCGGAGATTTCTGAAATTCCTCAAAGCATCCAGCTAAAATTGCTTGATTTTACCCAGTACCGCATGTTTAACAAGGTAGGACAGGATCACTGGGAGAGAACAAAGAGAGTTGATGTGAGGTTGATCTTTGCAACGAATGAAGACCCGGAGGAATGTGTCAGAATCAAGAAACTCAGGGAGGATTTTTATTACCGGATAAATAAATATATTATTTCAATTCCACCGTTACGCGAGCGTCGAGAGGAAATCGGACCGTTAGCCGAACATTTTGCAAAGGTGTATGGGAAACGGTTGTTTAGAAAAGAAGTCAACATATCACGGGAGGCAATTGAATTATTAAAACAATATCATTGGCCCGGGAATGTACGGGAGCTTGAGGGGATGATAGAGCGGGAGATTATTACATTATCTACCGAATTGGGTGAGGATAAAAAGAAGAAAAATGGTATTTCGTTGGATGTCAAGCATCTCGAACTCCTGAAAAACAGAAATATCAATAGAGAAAGCCATCGATTAAGTATACATTTTTCGTCATCGGAGGATTTTCCTTCGTGGAAGGCATATCTTCGGGAATGTAAAAGATTATATTTTGAGGAGGTATTGAGGCGGACAGGAGGTGACCGGAGTGAGACAGTGAGGATGGCGGGGTTATCTGAACGCGGGTTGAGGTATATTTTAAGGGATTTTGGAAATTCTGAATAGCTTAAAAAGTTTGAGAGGAATAAAAGTTCCTTTTTGGCGGAAGTTTTTTTCCGGCGATTAAATTGTTAATTTTCAGGTATTTAGAAATATGGATACATTCAAGCCTGAACATCTGTTCCGGTTGAAAGTTTATTGTTGTGTTGAAGATTCTCAAATTTGGTTAATTAAAAGGAATTTTGGATTGGCATGGGAATTGATAATATATCGTATATATCATCAAGTATTTTAAAGACAGGAGGGTTATAAGGAATAAAATGTGCTCATAGCGGATATGCTTATTGTAGTGGAAAAACCGGAGATAGCAACAGGAATTGTTGGCATAGTTGTTATTCATGTGCATCGTTTACCACCTGTTTTTGCCCTCTTTACGCGTGTTACTGTAATTATATACCAGATTGGGAAGATGGTGGCAATGACGGGGGCAGTGGTGATGAACCTAAGGCACCAGTGCAAATGGAATAGATAATAATGTTGAACAATAAAGGAGGACAAAATGAAAATTTCTATATATATAACATTGTCGTTGTTCGTTTTCATAGCATGCAATACTGATGATAAGAGTTCTAGTCCGCTTGGCGATTATGTCACTGGTGAAGTCGATGTGATACCAATCCTAGTTTCACCCGATTCTCCAATAGATCTTGACCGGTTAAACAGCCACCTCGCTCCATACAACCTCAAGGCGCCCGATAGTTTTATCAATCCTCATGATAAAACTCAGGTGATTCAGAATATCGATAAACTTAAACTTGCTCTTAAGAATGCAGTCGACGAGGATAAAATATTGATCTTTACTTTGAATGCAATGCTTGGTGTCGAATATCGTGAACTTGGTGGACACGGTGTTGAAGACGCATTTTTCGAAGCGGAACGTTATCTATTGAGAGCAATAAAAATCGCTGAAACACTCCCTGAATTAAAGACGGATGCCCTCCGCGTAAAAAGCAACTTGGCGCTCATTTATATGTACAGTGGAAAAGAGGAAGATGCATTTGATATTTATACTGAACTGATAGAAAATCACCAGCACGTCAATATCGGCAATTACCCGGAATGGTTCTCAGTTCAGCAAGTTCTTGATTTAATAGGTTCAACCCGACGTCACACACAAGGCAAAGATGACCATCCGTTAATGAAAAAATTGGCGCATTATCTTGAAGGAATCGTAGAGTCCTACAAAAACGAAGTGGGTGTTATTGCCGGAATTGAATTATATGATTATTACAACAGAACCGGAGATTTCGAAAAGGCGATCGATTTGAAGAGAACTGCTATAGAGGAACGAATCGAACATATTGGTCATGTTGACATTGTGAATCGATGGAGAATGATAGAAACCCGGGCTGAACATATTCATAAACATTAATCAGTTGGAGATATAGAGAATTTTTATATGAAATTACTCTGCCAATATAATTGAGAGGGTATCGAATGTGATATCGTTAAAAATTTTTTTAATATGTATTGGCTGTATAGCGGCAATAATGTGTCTTGAATTACAAGGAATCCAGGAAGAAATAGATTCCGTCATCTTTGACCTGAAACCCGAAAAAATAGAAGACGTAAAGTCCGTCGAAGATGAGTACGGTAATTTTTGGATTCATATTACTTTAAAAGAGGAATATCATGGTGATTTTGCGGATTTAACAGAGGATAATATCGGTAATGTCCTAAATATTACATATCAAAATGAGGTGTATGCTCAACCCGTTATTCGGTCAAGAATTACCGGGGGGAGATTCATGCTTGGGCCATTTGAAGCAAATGAGGAAGCACAGCAAGTTTTTGAAATGATACAAGAGGGGAAGAAAAAGGTACCTGGATTGTAAAAATTCATCAAGTAACACATTGAGCAATTCCTGTCCCGATCGGATCAATTCTCCTCTGTTTCTTATTGAAGTACAATCCCTCTCACATGCCCATAATCGACCATGACGACAGAGGATAGAAAAAAATGAAATAAATCTGTGGTCCCTCCTGAACTCTGTTCCTTGTGGTTCCGTACTTGACTTTCACCCTTTAAATCCGTAAAATCTACTATCCGCAAAAAACAGGGAACCTATAGATATATCGCGGTAATTAATTACTTGCGTATCGCTCACAAAATCAGGGAGGTGGTTA
>PWYR01000060.1 GCA_003567775.1 Ignavibacteriales bacterium
AAATTCATCAGAATCGCCGCAAGCGAGAAAATACATATTATAAAGATGAGAATTTTTCTTACTATATCTACCTGAGTAAAGATTTTTCGTGCTTCGAGATTATCCGCAACATCAATTTTATAACGATGAAGGATAAAATCTTCAAGTATGTTTGTCAGTCGAATCAATAACCAGGCAATTGAGATTATGACAAAAGTACTAATGACGATCGCCATATAATCAACCGTCTGATGGGATAAATTTAGCGAATGAGCAGGTACGCTGATTCGTATTGCAATGATCGGCATTAATAATCTGAGCGGCGCGCGCAGATGTTTCAAAAGGGATTTATCCAGCACCTGTTCCCGCCTTTGTGCAATGCGGCGCAGCGCCTGGAACAGAATAAAATGAACGAACAAACCGATAATTATTGCAACAGCAAAAAAACCAAACGACCAAAGATACAATTCAATATCCTGAAGTAATTGCTCCATTGTTACCTCCTTTCGGAATAAACTCACATTACCTAAGTTGACTGCGCCTTCAGTGCATCGACCTCCGCCGGATCGACGCCTCGCCACTCGGCTATCTGGTCGATAATAAGATTGCGGACCCGGTTGCGAACTTTTTCAGTATCTTCCAAGCTAAGGCCGGCAGTATCAAACGGTTGTAATATTTTTAAAAATATCTCCCTTGGTTTGCCGAATTTCCAGGATCGCTTCGGGAGGCAATCGTGTGACCCGTCGACAACGAGCGGCAATATCGGCGCTTGCGCCCGGATAGCAAGCTGAAAAGCGCCGTCGGTAAACCGATGCACCAGGCCGTCGGGTGAACGCGTCCCCTCCGGGAAAAAAAACACGGAACACTTTTGCGAAAGATACTGTGATGCTCTTATGAACGCCTGCGCCGCCGCGCGCTTATTTTTTCTGTCAACCGGTATGTCACCGGCCATGCTGAGCATCCACCCGATAACCGGCAGTTTAAATAATTCAATTTTTGTAAGCCACTTCATCTCCCATGGTAAATTTGCAATCAACGGTACATCGGCAAATGATTGATGGTTGCACACAATTACATACGGCCTTCGCGGATCGGATATCCGTTCACCAGATATGTTCAAACTCCAGAGCGGATTGACTTTTGTAATTACGGTCCCGAGTCGTCGGAACATTCTTCCGGTTGTATAATGTACAGGGTTGCGATCGAACAAACGTATGATTGCAAGCAATGGAAGCCAGAGTAGAATGAGAGCGGCGGCGGACAACCATACCCATAATGAACGCAATATATCGACCATATTATTTTCTCCTTAATCCGGATCAGTGACTGTAAATGTGTTGGAGATTCGCATATTCAGGGGTAGTCTCACTCTTCTATCATCTGCGGGATATAAAAAAATCTCGATACGATACGTTCCCGAAATTTCTTCTTCTTCGGAAAGTATTGAAAGATCGACGATGAAATCTCTTGATTGCTCAACCGGGAGCGGCTCGAAAGTTTCTTCACCGGGACAATCGGTTGTATAAACCATATTCCATACGGCGCCGGCGCGCCGTTGTAATGCATAATACAATCCGTCATTACAGATTCGAATATCCACACTATTTTCAGATTTGTTATCGACGGTAACTACGACAGAAGCTGGAAATGTATATTCAGTTGCATCGGTTTCGACATGTACATCCCATACAAATGTAATAGGATTTTCACATCCGGCAAAGACGCATAATACCATCGTAATAGGAATAATGGCGCGCATACTTTATAGTATATTAATATGAATTAACGAATGCAACTACTTTAAAAAGTAAGGAGTGCCGGTCCGGCGAGCCGACCTACCTATTTAACCGCTTTGCGACGTTTGCGACACGCTCACCGAGCAACCTGCAATCGGCGAGTTCGTATTCATCGACGCCGTCATGCGGCGCCGTTTCGGTCATAGAAGTCGCCCCGAACGTTCCCCACGCTTCATATAACGGACCGGCGATGATCATACCGTTGTTCATCATTGCTATAAGCATGGAGATAACAACAAGCTCCTGTCCGCCGGTTCTGCTGCCGCCCGAACAAAACGCCCCGCCCACTTTATCGAACAACGGCAACTCGTATTCGAAATACCATTTATCGATAAACTCTTTCATCGGTGCGGCAACGTTCGCATAATAGCTCGGCGATCCGAGAATGATGCCGTCCGCCCGAACGAGATCGTCCTTCTCAACATCCTCCACCGACTTAACAACCGCCGCCGTCCCCTCAACCGACCGTACACCTTCGGCAACGGCATAAGCCATCTCCTTCGTGTTCCCCGTCATTGAGTAGTACACGATGAGGACGTTCGTCTCGTTTTCTTCGCCCGCAACCGGCGCCGTTATGAATGCAACTATAAGTAAAAGTAGAATAACCATTACAATACCCTCTTAGTTAATGATGTTACCTCCCGCGAAATTGAAATCCAATAATAAAAAATAATTTCATGGGAGAAAATTTGACTTTCTATTCAAATTTTTCCCGGAAACCTTCCGGAATAGCGACCGGTTTCCGTGCATCGTAATCAAAAAAGACAATACCCGTTTTTACCCGCGCTATCTCTTTACCGGTTTGATCGTTTGATACCCGGTACACGATATCGCAATTCACACGTCCGAAATCAATAACGGCAATTTCCACGCGCAATGTGTCTCCATAAAACACCTCCGATTTATACACAATCGCTGCATCCGCCATAATTATGCTTCGCCCTTCGATATCAATTTCCGAATAGCCGGATTCGGTTAAAAACTGCAAACGCGCCTCGTGAACTATCGAAAGCAAAGCATCATTGCCGAGATGCCCGCCGTAATTAATATCGGTAATCCGAACGGGGATCGTCGTCGAAAAAACGAACGAACCGGGTAGGTCTATTTTAATACGAGCCATAGGTATAAATATATGAAAAAATGAAGAAAATGTTGACTATTTATTGAGGAAAGGGGTATAT
>PWYR01000085.1 GCA_003567775.1 Ignavibacteriales bacterium
AGCTTGCGCAAGAGTCGAGCCGGAAGCTCGGAAGGCTGCTCGGCAAGGCTCAGAACGAGGCCGTACCGCGCCGTCACGTAGAGGCGGAAAGCGAGGCAGCACTCGAGCAGTTGGCGGCACTGTCGCAGAAGCTTCGCTTGGACGAGACCGGCGACGAAGACTAGCGCGCGCGTCGAGCTTCACCGCGCTCTACGACGCCTGTACGCTGTACCCGGCAACGACACGCGACCTGCTGATGTGGCTGGCGACGACGGGATCGTTCCGCGCCAAGTGGACTGCGCACATTCACGACGAGTGGATTTCCAGCTTACCTACAACCTCGCCGACTTCCCCTCCGACACGCTGGCCACCTACGGGCTCGAAGCGCAGTACCCAGTCGAGTTCTTCGCACGTCTCATCTACCTCCACGACCACGTCGTTCTGACCGCAGTTCGGAAGATGCGAGCGAACCTCCGCGCACCACCCGTGAGTGCGGAGGACCTCATCGCACGACTCGAAGCTCGGGAGTTCATCGAAACGGCCGCGTTCTTGCGACGAGCCTTGGGCTCCTTCTAGGACGGCACTGCGCGGGCTGTACCAGCTACGTGCCCCACGATCGACGTCGCCTCGGGCACGGTTCTGCTCGAGCGCACGGCGTGTCAACGCGGCCGCGCGGCCGGTCGGGACGCTCGCTCAACCCTTCGCACCCAAAGCATCGAACGCCCTGATCCCGACGGCGGCAG
Organism: Ignavibacteriales bacterium; assembly: GCA_003567775.1. Lineage (GTDB taxonomy): Bacteria > Bacteroidota > Ignavibacteria > T3Sed10-11 > T3Sed10-11 > T3Sed10-11. The sequence continues at coordinate 723 of PWYR01000085.1, forward strand.
CCCGCGCGAGTGATCCGGCGGGCAGGTCCGCGAGGACTGCGCACAACTGTCGCGCGTCGTCGACGATGGCCACGACGGTGTCGCCATCTTCGACGACGGAGGGGGAGCCAAGCCGGTAGTCGCTCTCGACCCGCCGAGCCTCGAGACCCAAGAACGCGTCACCTGCGCGCACTGCCCCTTCGGGGCGCGGCAGACGGCAGACCGCCGCGCCGCCGGACGCTCGATGAACCGCAAGGCCTCTGCGACCTCAAGGAACGCGGTGGCCTGCACCCTCTACCGGCTACGGTCGCCGAAGGGCGAACACGACCCGGAGGTACCGACGTTGCTCGGGCGGAACGGCCGCGTCCCAACGCCGCAGGAAGCCGTGATAGGCCCGTCGGACCTCATCCCCAGAAGAGCACGATACCGCGTTCAGCACGACAACGCCGTGACCATCGTCGGCGGTCTGGAGCGACCGTTCGACACCGACCAGGTTCGGGAAGTGGTCGCGAATCAGGGCAACCGTGAGGTCGACGCTAGCAGGTGTCGGCTGGGGCTCACGACCGAGGGTTTCCATGACGTTCATGTCGGAAGCATACGCATCCCGGGCGACCGACTGGCCACCATTTAGGCAATCGCCCGACCGGTAGGATCTGTCGATCGCCGTGTCATCCTCCGCGCTGGCGGGCAAGTTGGGTTCCCACGGATGGCTAACAAGAGTCCCCGCACGGGCGTCGTAGGCGTTTCTGTTCGTGGCCCCGGATTCGTGAGCGAGACTCCACGGCCGCAAGCGCATCCCATGCATCGCGCTGGCCGGGAAGGGCTTGCTGGGAACCAGCATTGTTGCACTTCTACGGCAATCGTCGACAACTGCCGCAGAATCGCAACACCGTGAGCGATGAAGTCCGCCGCCTCATGGAGGCCACCGTCCCGGATTGCATCGTGGAAGGCGACGAAGCCTTGATCGGGGCCCTGGCCTTGCCCGATCCGAAAGACCGCCACGTCCTACCGGCTTCCGCGAACATCCGGGTGCGCCGTCAACTCAACCCAACTCATCGCCCGCGTGCGCGAGCATCGTACGCACGAACCGCCCGCTGGGCCGCCTCACGCCGCCCGCCAGTGGGCAAGTCCTCGAACACGGCGAGTAGCTCGCGGGCCTCGAGTAGCTGCACCTTCACGAACGCGGCGTCTTCGACGTCGACTGGCCGCCTGAGCTTGTAGTCCGCGCGCTGGCGGGCCGACTCGAGGTCCAGGAACCTCTGCCCAATCGAGCTGATCACCGGATCATCGCACGTCCGGAACCGATTGCCGATCTCGTCGTGGCTATGCGACGGTGATGCTCCCAGTTGCCTCGACGCCATCGTTGCAGCGTGGTAGACGGCGTAGTAGGCACGGCTTACCGCGGACCGCAAGTGCCCCGGCCCGCCCAAGCTCGCCAAGTCGTCGGCCACCTCGAGGAACACCTGCGGCTCCACGAATCGACCCGCTCAACCGCCGGCGCCGGGACGGCACGACACCCTGATGCGCGAGCGGATCTCGGGTGGCTCGGCGCGAACCCAAGCATCGATGAACGCGCGGTACGACTCGTGTGTCGCGGCCGGGGCAGCGGGACTGTGAACGGTCATCAGGTTGTACACGTCGCCACTCTCATCGACCTCGTCGGACCACTCGACGGTCGACCCCGCGGGAAAACACTCTCGAGCAAGTTGGCTCACGCGATCGAGGATCGTCGAATCGATCGCCGCATCGACGACATGAAGCGCAGCGCTCTCATGCTCCGGCATCCATCGGCCTTCCTCCGCATCGCCTAGCGACGACCGGAGTGCGAAGACTCGCTCGACGAGCCGCGCGGCGACATCGTCCTCGTCCAGATGTCCCCCGACCACCGCCTCGAACATCATCGAAATCAGTCTGCGGTGGTCCGTGTCGAGGGCCGCGCGGGCGGTCCACCCGGGCGTATCGGTTCGGGCTGACCGTACGAGGAAGTTGCGCACTGAACCACGCTCATGCCCACCCGTGACCAACGACCGCATAACGTGATCCAGATCGATGGTCCGTTCGTCCGCCGAGCGGATCGCCACCGGCGCGTTGCCAAGTGCTTCGCGCCAATCCAGCGTTTGCTTGACATCCTCTCCGGCATGAATGCCGGAGATCCTACTGCGCTCGGGTGCGGTGTTGAGCCGCGCCTGGGTCGCTTCGGTGGGTTCCTGTTGCTGGCGGCATGACGGCACCGCTCACTTGG
>PWYR01000151.1 GCA_003567775.1 Ignavibacteriales bacterium
GGCCTTCAGCAATTCAGTAAATTCAGTCTGAAGCGCCGCCATCTTTTCGTCGAAATCGATATTCTCATCCCGGTTGACGAAGGTGATATACTTGCTGGGAACCAGTGAATAGTCCTTGGCCCGGACCTCGTCAATGCTCGCCGAATGGCAGTACTCTGGAACATTCTCATATTCATCGGTCGCGCGCACTTCCTGCCAGGTGTGGAACGTGCCGGTGATTTTAGTGCGATCTTCCTCGGAGAACTGGATGAATTTCTTCTCGAACGGCTCGCCCCACTGCCGCAGATCCATGAAGAGAATCTCGCCTTCACGATCCCGGTAATGCCGGGTTAAATCGCCATGCTTTACCGTATGTGCCTTGCGGTTCTTATTGATAATCCACAGCGTGACGCTGATGTCCGTCGTATAAAACATATTGCGCGGCAGCAGCACAATCGCCTCGACCAGCCTGTTCTCGATCAGCTTCTTGCGGATCGCTTTCTCCTGGCCGTCCCCGGAGAGCGCCCCGTTTGCCAGAAGGAATCCGGCAACGCCGTTGACGGACAGTTTGGAAACCATGTGCAGAATCCAGCCGTAATTCGCATTGCCCGTCGGCGGCACTTCGTAGCCCGCCCAACGGGAATCGTTGACCAGCTCATCGGACGCCCGCCAGTCTTTGAGATTGAAGGGTGGATTCGCCATGATGAAATCGGCCTTTAGATTCGGATGCTGATCGCTGCCGAAGGTGTCATCCGCCTTCACGCCCAGGTTCGCCGAAATCCCGCGAATCGCGAGGTTCATCTTTGCCAGCTTCAGGGTCGTGGTCGTGCCTTCCTGGCCGTAGATGGAAACATTCTTCGTGTTGCCCCGGTGGGTCTCGACGAACTTCACGGACTGCACGAAAATGCCGCCGGAACAGCAGCAGGGATCATAAATCTTGCCTTTGAAAGGCTCGATCAGTTCAGCGATCAGGTTGACAATGCTCTTGGGCGTATAAAACTCGCCCTTGCCCTTACCCTCAGCCAGCGCGAATTTACTCAGGAAATACTCGTACACGCGGCCCACAACATCCTGCGACTTATCGGCCAGCGTGTTGATGTTGCTGATCGTGTCGATCAGCGCCGCCAGCTTGCTCCGGTCCAGATCCAGGCGGGAGAAGTAATTGTCGGGCAGGGCGCCGGCCAGCGACTTGTTGGTCTTCTCAATCGTGTGCAGGGCCGTGTCGATCTTCAGGGCCAGATCGTCCTGCTTCGCATTCGCCTGAATCGTCGACCAGCGCGATTCCTGCGGCAGATAGAATACGTTTTTCATGGTGTAGAACTCCACCATGTCCACGAACTGTTCCTTGCCCTCGGCGATGATCTCCTCCCGCCGCTCCACGAAACTGTCCGAAGCGAACTTCAGGAAGATCAGACTCAGCACCACATGCTTGTATTCCGCGGGCTCCACCGAACCCCGCAGCTTATTCGCCGAATCCCACAGCGTCTCCTCAAAGCTCTTGGTCTTTTTCGCCGCCTTCTTCTTTTCCATACAAATCCTTCCAAGGTCGTGCCACATTCAGGCCGACACTGTTGTTTTTCTTTCAAAGGGGGAACGTCAGCTTTGAGCCGCATCGGGATGGCCGTTGAGCGTAGCGGTGCGGCTATCCCGAAGTCAGCTCGGAGGCTTTGTTAGCCCATATTGTGCCACGCATTATTGTAGATGGAATCTATAAAGTGAGCGCGAAGCTGTCTCTTATTGTCGACAAGTTCTGTTTGATAAAACGTTACGGCGATAAGGGCGGAGCGCGCTATCGTATGGCCTCCTGTGTCGCTATTCCTCCTGAGTGACATGCCCCATACCGGGCCGCCGCTGACGCCGACGAATGATTGGGGCAATTCGTGTGGTGAGTCGTAGTTGCATGTCGAATGTAGATAGTCCCACCCATTGCGCGTAACGACATCCCCTTCCTGTATGGCATTAATGTAAGACATGTGTCGTACTCTATGATGTATCTGATTGCCGTTGAATCGCGTTGAGTAATGGATTTCAGGAAATCCGATCGATGCAATAGGTGTGGCGACTGTGCCATACTCATCCTTTATTTCCTCGGCCTCGCGATTCATATTCCAGAAAGAGGAGATGGCCTTGGCGCTATCTAAGCGTGGTCCAGGCAAAATTTCAATAAAGGTGAGGTCTGGTCCATAATCTGTCTCAATGGGAGTTGTAAGTTGGTGCTCGTAGACCTCATCAGCGCTAATAATGAGACATCTTCCCCCTCGAAGCACCAATAACAGCGTGTCAGTTCCCCCGGGCCCGAGGCGCACTTCTGGGTTGCAGGCATGCAAGCAGTGGTGCGCAGTAAGTATCCCGTAGCGACCGTTTCGCATTATCATAGTTCCAGTTCCGAGCGGGGCAAACGAATCGGTGGAGATGTCCCTCACTCGTGCAATAGCAACGGAATAGTCGAGAAATTCACGCATGACAATATCGAGAAACTCCTTGGACATGTCGCCAATCTGAAAGTATTGAATGCTCATAAGGCTAACGCCCCGCCTGAAACTCGCCGGTGCAGGGCAGCGGAACCAGCGTAGCGTTCCAGGCGGATGTTGGGAACTATTTCAGATAGCGCTCTGTTAGTTTGGCCAAGTCACCGGCGTCTTCGGGGCGCCACTCGTGCGCTATCGCCCAGTTCTTGACTTCCGAGGGCGCGCAATGATGTCCTTGTTTCTTCAGTTTCTTAAACGTCTCGACTGCTCGATCTCTGTCCAATGGGTGAGTGATACCCGTCGAGAGATTGACAATCATAGTCAGTTCATCAAGTGCGTCCGCGACAGGTCGGGGCAAGGATGTGGTCGCCGTGGGCGCAACGGTGGCTCCATGAACGGTCGGATTCCAGCGTTTTATCCAGTCTTTAGCTTCCTTTTCGAGCC
>PWYR01000092.1 GCA_003567775.1 Ignavibacteriales bacterium
CCGATGTTGAAACTTTCCAAAACCTGTATCCACCGTTTCGCCCACCAGCTCTCGCCGAATGTACCCCGCTTGCTCTGAGATTTTATTCCGCCCTTTGCTTTTCGCGGTGTTGAAGGTTTGTAGTATGGGTAATCGTACCAGCTCATGTTGTTTAGATGTTGTATTAATTATTATTATCGGTTACTATTGGTTAATAACCTCATAATTTATGCCGTTCACTCTTTTTTCAATATAAACAATTCTTTCAACTCTTCATTCGAAAGCTCGGTCAGCCACCCTTCGCCGGTTCCGATAACTTTGCCGGCTATATCTTTCTTTCGCTCGATCATTTCATCGATTTTATCTTCCAGCGTACCCGAACAAATAAATTTATGTACCTGAACGTTTCGCATTTGTCCGATACGGAATGCCCGGTCCGTTGCCTGATTTTCCACTGCGGGATTCCACCATCGGTCGAAATGAAATACGTGATTTGCCTGCGTGAGATTTAAGCCGGTTCCTCCCGCTTTTAATGAGAGAATAAAAACAGGTGCAGCGTTGTGTCCGTTCTGGAAAAGCTCCACCATACGCTCCCGCTCCTTGCGCGGCGTCGCTCCGTAAAGGAAAGGAATTTCGCGTCCGAATGTTTCCTGAAGATGCTTTTTCAGGATACCGCCCATCTCGGCAAACTGTGTGAACACCAGGGCTTTATCCCTCACTTCTAAAATTTCCTCCATCATTTCCGTAAGGCGCTGCAACTTTCCGGATCGGTCGGTAATTATCGAATTATCCCCCAAAAATTGTGCGGGATGATTGCAGACTTGTTTCAGTTTTGAGAGCGTCGCAAGTATAATTCCCTTACGTTCTATTCCCTCCGAGGAATTGAGCTGATCTTCGACGTCTTTGAGAACCGATTCGTAAAGAGATACCTGTTCTTTCGTAAGCGAACAGTATACCTTCATCTCCATTTTTTCGGGTAAATCCGATATGATTGACTTATCCGTCTTGACCCTTCTAAGAATAAACGGTCGGGTAATTCTCTGCAGTTGTTCGGGAGCATTGGGATCTGTACCTGTTTGAATCGGGATGAAAAAGCGTCGTTTGAATTCGGTTTGCGTTCCCAGGAATCCCGGGTTGAGGAATTCCATAATCGACCAGAGATCGCCGACGTGATTTTCAACCGGCGTACCTGTGAGCACAATGCGATAACCGGCTTTCAATTCACGGGCTGCCCGGCTTTGCTTTGTATCGGGGTTCTTAATGTTCTGCGCTTCGTCAAGTACAATGCCTCCCCAGTTTATTTCTTGGAGGTGCTCGCGATCCCGGTGAAGAAGGGCATACGACGATACAACGATTGCATGTTTGATTGCATTATCTTTAAATGTTTTGCCCTTTTTTCTATCGATTCCGTGGTGAATCATAACCGGAAGACCGGGAGTGAAACGCGATGCTTCCTTCACCCAATTGTGTATAATAGTCGTGGGACATATTAACAACACCGGTTTGCGATCTCCGGCGATCCAATTGCGTTGAATGAGAGCAAGGGTTTGTATAGTTTTTCCCAGTCCCATATCGTCGGCAAGACAAGCCCCGAACCCCCGGCTCTGTAAATAATTCAACCACGAGTAACCTCGAATTTGATATGGTCTGAGTGTACCGGAGAATTTCTTGGGTGGAGGAAGCTCTTCGAATGTGCCGCCGTTTTCGAGATGTCGTAATATATCGTTCATCCATCCGGTTGCAGTAACTTCGGCTACGTCGAGTCCGTGCAGCGAATCGGATGCGCCTAATTTCATCCTGATGATTTCCCGGAGGGTGGTTTTATTGGTCCGTTGTTTGTTTAAGAAGTTAACCGCTTTATGAATTTCATGTGCATCAAGATCAACCCACTGTCCCCGAATTTTTACCAACGGCGTTTTTAGCCGTGCCAGACGTTCGAGTTCTTCGGGCGTCAACTCCTCATCACCAAGAGCGACCTTCCAATTAAACGCCGTAATATCATCCATACCCAAAACTCCCTTTGCTCTCAGTTTCGGACTTTTAACCTCAACGCGTGCTGTGAGGCGTTGTTTCGTACCTTTACGCGTCCACCACGCCGGAAGAAAGACGCCGAATCCGGCTTGTTCCAGCGTCGCTGCGGTTTGGGTGAGGAATTCATACGAGCCGCTTGTGTTAAGGCGGAAGCCGGCGGGGGCGGATTTCTTGAGACTCTCCTCAATGTGTTGCGAAAGTCCGGAAGCTTGCCCGAGCGCCATGAGCAGATACTCGCGTGCGCCGTTGTTCATTTTTTCCGGTAAAAAATCGTTGTTTCCGTTCCACAAGTCTTTAACCGGGATGAGAAGACTCCGGTCGTCGTGTCGTTGCAGCAAGTATTCCACATGCCATTTTTCATCCTTCTTTTTAGCACGATTATCGGGTGCGGGTTCGTGCAGCCGGAAACAGAGTCGGAACGGCGAGTCGGAGAGTCGATCGAGCACCCTGCGCCAATCTGCAATTTGTTGTACAAGATCGGTTAATTCTTTTTTATTTCCGGCTAATTTACCTTCTTTCGTTTGTAAAGCACGAAGCCATCGATCGTGTATAGTTTCATCTCGATAACTTTCGTGGTAATCGGATGTTGAAAAACGAATAAAGCTGTCAACAAAACCGGTCAGGATTTCCAGAAGAACGATGTCGCGTGATTTCTTGGGCGGAGTTTTTCGTTTTGTGCCGGTCAACGCATAAATTACAGCGGGCATTGATTTTAATAGATAAGCCAATCGTTCCTTATCCGCGCCGATTATTACGGGCTGCCATTGGGCTTGAAACGATTTTCCTGAGGAATGGACGCCCGGAAGAAAGTGCTGGTGCGCAACAAGCGAACCGGCGAACCGCATTACATTCCGCAAGAAAAGAACATCACTGCCGA
>PWYR01000147.1 GCA_003567775.1 Ignavibacteriales bacterium
AAGATGATGACGGAAAATTTTTATGGCCCGGTTTCGGAGAAAATATGCGTGTATTAAAATGGATTGTCGAGAGAGTCAGAGGGAAAGCATATGCAATCGAAAGCCCGCTTGGCTGGATGCCGCGTTACGAAGATATGGAATGGTCGGGACTTGAATCATTTACCGAAGAAGATTTTACCGAGCTGATGACAGTCGACCGCGAAAAATGGAAACAGGAAGTCATATCCCACGATGAATTGTTTGTCGGGAAACTATACGATAAACTGCCGAAGGAATTCATCCACATACGGGAACTGCTGCTATCGAGTCTCTGGAGAACACCGGAAAAATGGGGACTTGCACCGGAAGATATACCGACATAAATTTATAAAAATCAAAGCGGCACACTCTAAAGCAAAGATGTGCCGCAAGAAAAACATATGAGCTCAACATTATTCATTACCGGAGCAACCGGATTATTTGGCGGCGCCCTTATCGAGCATTATTTAACCCGGGAGCGGAACACGAAAATAGTGGCGCTGGTACGAGCAGAATCCGAAGAAGCTGCGATCAACCGGCTATACACACAATTAAAAATTTCTCCTACCTTTACTCACCAAATAGAGATTGAAGCAGCAAAACGGCTGAAGGTCATTCGCGGAGATTTCACAAAAACGGATCTCGGTTTATCTGCATCACGCGTGTCCGAGTTGCGGCAATCGGTAACCGATATCATTCATTCAGGTGCATCGGTAGATTTCGCTTCGCCGCTTCCGGAAGCACGCATTATCAACGTAGACGGCACAAAAAACATACTCGATTTTGCATTACAGTGCCGGAAGTTAAATGCTTTTCTTCATATTTCAACCGGGCATGTTGCAGGTAAACGTTCAGGCATAATCATGGAAAACGAAATCAGTGTCGAACAGGGATTCTTTAACAGCTACGAGCAAACAAAGGCAGAATCGGAGCTGTTGGTGCACAATTATATGACACGTATACCAGCTACCATCCACCGATTAACCACTGTTATCGGCGATTACGCGACGGGACACATCAGACAATTCGGTTTCTTTCATAATAGTATACGGCTGCTGCAGTATTGAAGCGCCGCCGGTGCGGTCATTTTATTTCAAGGTACTTGATGAGTGTGTGAAGAGCGGCAGGTAAATCGTAAATGTTGTTCCTTTCCCTTCTTCGCTTTCTACCTGAATTGCGCCGTTATGAGCTTCGATGATCCATTGGACAAGCGTCAATCCCAGACCTGCCCCCTGGCGCACTTGATCTCCATCTTTCGGCGCCTGATAGAACGGCTCGAATATTTTATCTATCTGGTCGTCGCTTATTCCACACCCGGTGTCGGATATTTTACATTCGAGACTATTATTTACAGATCGGTATGTTATGCGAATTTTACCTTTTTCAGGGGTATTCTTCAATGCATTTTCAATGAGATTAAAAACCACCTGACGAAGTCGTCCCGGATCACACGGTAATGTGATTTGAGGACCGCGCGCAAGAACAACGGAAATATTCTTCTCACGTGATAAGAGTAATACCTCGTCGTAAATCTCTTTGATAAACGAATGAAAGTTGACTTCGGATTTTTCGATCCTCATCGTGCCCGCTTGCAGTGTGCTAATCGTAAGCAGATCGTTCAAAAGATGATGCAACCAGATTATCTCGTCGTACGTCGAGGCAACGATCTCATTGAGACGATCTAATGTAATGTCGGCTTGCAGCCCATCTTCAAGCTGGTTTCTGATAATTGAAAGCGGTGTGCGTAATTCGTGAGATGCAAGCGAGGAAAAATGCAGTACACGCTGCACTTTCTCGTGCCTTCGTTTCATAAACTCGTAAATCGATGAAACTGTTGCTGCACTATCGGAATTTTCATTAAGCTGTATATCGGGAAAATCTTTGGATAACGGATACCGTTCGGCTTTCTCGGTGAATTTTTTAAGGGTTTGCACCGGATCGAGGCGCCGGTTTACTATAATATATATACCGCCTGCAAGAGCGATAATGAGTGCCGGAAATACTATTGCTTGAGAAATTAATAAAACCGATGCTGGTGAATCAAATACGTTAAGGAAGTAATAAAAAATACCGGTGACCGCAGCAAAAGCAAAAACAATAACAATGGCTACGAACGCGGCGTACCATACAAACATCTTACTGCGGAATTCCATAGCACAATTTAATATTATTTGTCTTCCATAATAAAGCCCCGACCCCGAACGGTATTGATAAGTTTATGCGGGTGTCCTCTGTCTATTGCCTCGCGAACATAGTAGACATAGACGTCGACCAGATTTGTTCCCGTATCGAAATTGTATCCCCATACCTGCTCGGCAATTCGCTTTCTGGTTAACACCTGGTTTTTATTCCGGATGAAAAATTCCAACAGGGAGAACTCCTTTGGTGAGAGATTTATTTGTTTCTCCCCTCTCTTTACGATTCTATTCTCAACATCCAATGTGAGGTCGGCAGCAGTAAGAACACTACGGGAAGTAATTTCGGAACGACGTAAAACCGCCTCGACGCGCGCGAGAAACTCACCCGAATCAAAAGGTTTTACTAAATAATCATCGGCGCCGAGACGAAGTCCCCTTACACGGTCCTCAATGGTATCACGAGCAGATAGAATGAGCACCGGCGTCGAATCGAACTGTAATCGTATTTCATTAATGATATCAAACCCCGATTTTTTCGGCAGATTGATATCAAGCACGATAAGATTGTATTTCTTCTCAAGAACTTTATCAACAGCTTCTACACCATCAAATGCCAGATCAACTACATATCCCTCGCGTTTTAGATGTCGTTCAAGTGTTCGAGCAAGCTTCTTCTCATCTTCAATTAACAACAGGTAGCTCTTACCGTTATTCGATTCCCCCATGGATACCTCTATTTTACCGAAGATAATAATTAGTAAAAGTACTGCATCTTCTTTTCAATTCAACCACAATTAAATATACAACAGATTGAGGTTATGGGCAAATCACTGTGATCCAGCGCAACCTATAATATTTACTATTTACTGCAATTAATTACGAACAAGTTATTCTTCCGATAATTGCCGGTATTTCTCACGGTACCGTTTAAATAAATTCTTTTGCTGATCAGCCATATCTATCTTTCTCCCCCGGATGAACATTTGTTCAACACTCGTCCTGAGATCGAGTAATTCACCATCGGTGACGATCATTGTTGCATCCTTCCCGACTTCGAGCGATCCGATTCGATCTGATAGCCCGAAAATTTCAGCGGGATATAACGTAATGGCTTTCATCGCTTCGTCTGCCGGTAATCCGAAACCGGCGGCTGTCGCAGCGTGATGCCGGAGCCGCATCGCATTCGCCGATCCATATTCTCCGGAGATAGCAAATCGTATCCCGGCTTCGTGCAGTTCGGCGGCGTTCGAATATACTTCATCATAACCCTGCCATGGTCTGCCCGGACTGGTTAGCACCGGTGTAATAATGACCGGAACATCCTTTGCAATTAATTGATCCACAGCGTAAAGCGCATCGCGCCCGCCCAGTATTACAAGCCGTACATTTTCGGATTCAGCCCATGTGATCGCATCCTGAATCTGTCGGGCATTGTTTGCTTGCACCACAACCGGAATTTCGCGCTGTAAAACAGGGATCATTGCTTCCCACTTCATATCGGTACGGTGGTTCTCCGAAACAGATCTCGCTTTTTTATATGACCGCGCATTGCTAAAAGCTTGCTTTATTTCCTTTAATTGATTGCGGGCATTATTATTATCGTTATCCGTTATCATAGGCCAATTTATCATCAATCCTATAGGAGCACGGAGCGTCATGCCCTCCCACGTCCATCCATCCATTAACATTGCCGCAGAAAAACCGGAAATGGTACTGCCGCTCGGCGACGATAGCGATACGGCAATACCGTGCGATCTCGCAACGGGTATATGTCTGCTCTCGGGATGGAATGCTTTTTCTGCGCGAACATTCGGATTGATTTGACCGAACTCATTAATATCTGATGTAACATCCACCGCACCGATTTCGGTCAATCCCATATTTGTATATGCATGAATTAATCCGGGATATACATACTTGCCCGATGCATCGTATCGTTCGGCGGCTTCCGGTATTTCAAGACCGGCGCCGATGGCGGTAATCTTTCCGTCCTCAAAAATAATAGTACCGTCCTGAATTACTCCGCCGGACACAGTATATATGGTCGCTCCGGTAATTGCAACCGGCTGCTGCTGCGGGGATGCGGGAATTTGCGCCTGCAAGGAGAGGCACAAAATTATTACGATACTAAAAACCGTTAACGATCGTTTAATGAATTTCATAATGATCCTCCATACAAGAATAATCTTCTTCAAACGGTGATATTCCACCCCGCCGTCCCCGACGCGGTTGTTCACCCGCATCCAGAGCGGCAAGTGCGCTTTGGATGAGTTGTGCACGCTGCTCACGAACCTCTTCACGCATACGTACATCGTCTTCAATATCGAAATACTTTCTGCCATCAACCCACGTTTGTTCGGCTCGTGTATCGGTTGCAAGCGGATGTTGTTTCCAGATCACGAAATCTGCATCTTTACCCGCTTCCAGCGATCCTACCCGGTGATCGATGCCGAGCATTTTTGCCGCATTGATAGTTATCATCGAAAGCGCATCCTCTTCGTATACACCTGTTTGTACGACCTTTGCCGCTTCCCAATTCATCCGCGTGGCAAGCTGCGTATTATCCGAATGGATTACGGTTAAAACTCCCTGATCGTGAAGCAACCGTGCATTATATGTCGTAGCATCGTATGCTTCGACTTTAAAAGCCCACCAATCGCTCCACACTGCTGCTCCTGCACCGTGCTCTTGCAGCACCTCGGCAACTTTGAATCCTTCAACCGTATGTTGAAACGATCGAATTGTAACACCAAAATCCTCGGCAACACGAATCAACGCGATAATTTCATCCTGTCGATAACAATGCGAGTGAATGTGCCGTTCGCCTTTCAATATTTCGAGCACAGTTTCCAACCGGTGATCCCGCCGGGGAGGTATACCCGATCGGTTTTGTTCCCATCGTTTCCACGCAACTTCATATTCAAGCGCCGCTTGAAATTCATCGCGTATAATTTGCTCAACACCCATACGGGTATTCGGATACCGCCTCTGATTGCGGGTAACGTTTTCACCGAGCGCAAATTTTATACCCTTCGGTGCATCATCTATCAGCATCTCATCCGGCAGCGCTCCCCATCGCATTTTAATAATTGCATTTTGCCCGCCGATCGGATTTGCAGAACCGTGCAGTGAATTTGCCGAAGTCAATCCGCCGGCAAGTAAGCGATATATCCAGATATTATTGCTGTCCAACACATCGCGAATACTGACTTCGGCAGTTATTGCATTGCCGACTTCATTAACGCCGCCCGCTATGCTTGTATGGATATGTGCATCAATTAATCCAGGGGTAACATGTTTACCGCCGGCATCGATTACAACGGCATTTCGCGGCGGATTTAGGTTATAACCGACCTGTGCTATTTTACCGCGTCTGATCAGCATATCGGCGTTCTCCCATATACCATCCGGTCCCTGCGTCCATATAGTTGCATTTTGCACTAATACGTGTTCCGGCTGTTCGGGTTTCTGCGGGATCCCGTATTCCATTGCAGGATAAACAACCGGTAGATCGACTTTCTCGAATTTACGGTCGGGTCTTTCCCGTTGTTCGGGTGTGAAGTGTTCCTGTCGCATTGCACGCCATTCGAACGACCGTCCGCCCGGCAGAACGCCCGAACCGAACATCTCTTCCGGTGATACAGTCGCCGACATAATAATTCTGCCGTCTACATTAATTGAGTCACCGGGAAAACCGACCGACAACCGCTGCAGATCATAGTTAACCGGTTTTAGTTCAATGTCTTTTTCAGCTATGGTCAATGTACCGCTTAAGCGAGCTAACTCACCTTTTATCTCCATAGTACCTTCAATATCCCGGTCTACTGCAGATACAGACCATGTACCGCGAACATCTACATCCGGGACGGCTTCTACTTCAAAACGGCTGCCGTCTATCCAAACATCCACGACTTTCGTATTCGAGGAAAAAATATCACCATCGGCGACAACGATGTTGGCAATCTTCCCGCGTTCTATCGTGCCGAGCTTGTTATGCATCCCGAGCAATTGTGCAGGGTTTGTTGTTAACGCGGCGAGCGCTGCATCTTTTGATAAACCGCGATCGACTGCTTGCCGCAGCTGCGAAAGAAATTTTTTCTTATCGTCAAGTTGATCAGATGTAAATGTGAATGTTACCCCTGACTGAGCCAGGCGTGCGGGATTATCGGGTGCATCGTTCCAGTGACGCAGCTCTTCGAGCGATACCTCACGGGCATTTTCCGGAGTCGATACATCCGGAGGCGACGGAAAATTTACGGGAAGAATAAGCGGCAGTCCGGTAGCTTTTACCGCATCGATTCTTTTATATTCATGCCCGCTTCCGCGTACCCACATTGCGAGTGAATACTCCCCGGCAATTTTGGATGCGCGTAAAAATGCAAGCTCATCCGATGTATCTAAAATAACCGGCTGGCGCCCGCGTACAACATCGGTCAATGCTGCAAGTGCAACGTTCATTTCGGGTCGTTCTTTACCGGAGGGGTTTCGCATGTATGCTTCATGCGCATTGTTATACCAATCTGCATCGGAAAGGGTCTGCCGAATCAGCGCGATCGATCCCATCAACGATGTCGGATACCGCCCGCCAAGCCGGTTCGACCTGTCGAACGATATATTCTGGGTTACATTATCACGGATTATCAAATCATTACCGTCACCTTCGCCGAGCGATACAAATGCGCTTCGTCCGCGAAATATACCATCCTGCGGCGCAACCAGAGCATTCGTAAATCCCTGAGAACGAAGCGCCGATGCATTTCGCGCATCGGGTTTGAAAACCATAGCACCGTCGATGTACGATCTGACTTGCGGATTCCAATACAGCGCGCCTTCAGGCGTCTCCTCGGCGGCGATTTGTGCAGCTAAAAAGGAACTGAATTGCGCAGGAACCTGACGTAAAAGTACATCAATGCTCCTTCGCTCCCGGTCTGCTTCAGGTTCAGGGATGCCGATATCGCTGTAGAGATCGATAAACCCGGCATATAATGTTCGACCGGACATATCCCATACGCGGGCGTCGGTTGGAGGCGAGAGATTCGAACCCACCGCTTCTATTACGCCATCCCGAATAACCACCGTTCCGTTTTCGATAATATTTCCCGGGCCTACAACTATTCTACCGTTCGCAAGCGCATGTACGGCAGGAGTATTATCTCGCAATCCGACTGCAGGAGATGTTTGCGCATCAAGCAGTAACGAAGAGATTATGAAAAAAAAGAAAACTATAAAAAAGCGATGAGTCATACTTCCTCCGGTTTAAATGAGAAATCAAGGATACATTTTAGACGAAAACTTTATTTAAAAGTTTCCGGAAGTTGATTGTTTTCGTAATTGTTCGATGACATACGCCATATCGCCCGGCAGTTCGGACTCGAAAAACATCTTGTTCTTTGTTTCCGGATGAATAAAACCGATTGTTTTTGCGTGCAATGCCTGCCGTGGTAATCGTTCAAGTAAAGTATGTATGAATGCCTTCCGTTTTGGAGTAACATCACCAAATACGATCCGCCTTCCTCCGTATGTCGGATCGCCGAATATCGGTCGATGGACATGCGCAAGATGTACGCGGATTTGATGCGTTCTCCCGGTCATAAGATTTAATTGTACCAAACTCAAGCTGTCATATTCTTCAATAACTTCGTAGTGTGTGATAGCAGGTTTGCCGTCTTCGCGAACGATGATTTTCTTCCTGTCGGATAAACTGCGTCCGAGGTTGGCTTCAATGGTCCCGCTTTTTTCGGGAAAGCTTCCCCAACAAATTGCCCAGTATTCCCGGTTAATGGTACGCCCGGAAAACTGCCTCGAAATAAATTGGTACGCCCTGTCGTTTTTCGTCGCCACCATCAATCCGGATGTATCCTTATCGAGTCGATGAACAATACCGGGGCGCATCGGATCGTCGGTTTCGGCCAGGCCGGATTGCGCACGATAGAGTAATGCATTTACAAGCGTGCCGGAATAGTTTCCGTGCGCCGGATGAGTCACCATCCCGGCCGGCTTATTAACTATGATAATCGAGTCGTCTTCAAACACTATATCAATAGGAATTTTTTCGGGTAGCGCTTCGGGCGGCGGGGGTTTCGGAAGCGTTACGGTAATCTCTTCGCCCGGCGAAACAATATGGTTCGATTTTACCGGTTTACCGTCTATGGTGACAAATCCTTGTTTGATGGCGTTCTGGACTTTGCTGCGGGATGCATTTTCTATTTGATGAGCAAGGAAAACATCAATACGCTCTTTTTTCTTACCTTGCGGAACGGTAATATGAATAACTGTTTCCTTCAATGTCGTTGGGTTTATTATCGACTGTTATTTAATCAGGTATATTGCGCCGTTCGTCCTCTGCGGGTTTACTCTCTTCTTCGTCCGTTTCTTCCTCACTATGCGGACGAAACGCTTCACGGTGAAATATAATAAGAATAATAACGCCGATTGTTACCGCGGAATCTGCAATGTTGAACACGGGCCACCGCGTCATTTCATAGCCGAAAATACTTATATTAAAAAATATCACATCGATAAAATCAACGACGGCGCCTCTGAACAACGGCGCTTCGCCGTACAACACACCGTAAAATACTCTATCGATCAGATTACCGAATGCGCCGCCGAGTATCATTGCAAACGGCAGGCGCACACGTAAACGTTCGTGGCGTATAGTATAGAGATACCAGAAAATTCCGATGCATGCAATGATGGAAAAGAGCGCAAAAAAGATTTTTCCACCGAAATCGAGACCGAACGCCATACCCGGATTTTCGATATAGGTCAACCGTACAATGTCGCCTATGAGAGGAATAGTTTGACCGTAGTGCATCCCTTCCCATTCAATGCCGAGGAATGGTATTGAAAACCCCTTAACGAGAACCTTGGTAATCTGGTCGGCAATGACAATTCCCAGCGTTACGTATAGTATCTTCAACCTCTTCTCTTTGTTCAATTACTTAGATTTGCTCCGTTTGGTTTTACAATCGAAACATTGCTGGGCGATCGGTACGGCTTCAAGGCGTTCTTTTTCGATAAGCGTACCGCAATCCCGACAGAAACCATATTCATTGTTCTCAATTCGCTGCAATGCATCTTCGAGGTAGCGGAGATACTTTCCTTCACGCGACGCAAACATAAACGTGATTTCGCGTTCCATTTGCTCGCCGCCCTGATCCGCCATATGAATTGAGTATGATGAATTCTCGCCGGTATACTCACCGGTCGATGTATCCATTATACTCTCACGCAGCGTCGCGATCTCTTCCATAATTTCCTTCTTCTGTTCGAGAATTATATTCCGGAAATGATCGAGATCCTTTTTTGAGTATCCCTTTCTGGAAGATTTTCTCGAAACAGCGGTTTTCTTTTTAGTTTTTGCCGCTGATTTCACCGGGCTTTTCTTCGTCTGTGTCTTCTTCTTATTTGTTGCTCTCTTTGCCATCTCGTCTCCTTTACGGCTTGTATGATGTGATTAATTCAAATCGGCGGTTCAACCACCCCGTATCTCTTTACTATTTGCCGACAACCTCCACCCCAATTTTACAGTCGATGCCATTGATCGATTGCGATTGCAGTTTTGCCCCGTTCGACACAATATTCTCCAGCTCTGCGGCAAGAGTTTCGGTTTTTACATATTCTCGAAAATCTGCTAATGCTTTCTTCAATAACATATCGTCGCTTTTATAATAGATTCGAATTCGGTCCGTAACTTCGAAGCCCGCATCTTTGCGCATATTCTGAATCCGGTTAACAAACTCACGGGCAAGACCTTCGGCGCGCAATTCATCGGTTAATTCAGTATCAAGCGCAACGGTAACGACACCGTCGGATTCTACGACCCACCCCTTTATATCTTCCGTAGTTACATCGATATCGTCCCGGGTGAGCATAACTTGTTGATTTTCTACGTCGAATGTACATGTTCCGTTCTTTTCGAATTCCGCAACTTCCCCATCGCTCATATCTTTCACGCGTTGGGCTACTTTCTGTACGATTTTTCCAAACTTCGGACCTATCGACTTAAAATTCGGCTTCGCACTCTTGTGCACCAAACCGGAATCATCGGTGGCAAATTCAATATCCTTTACATTGATCTCCTCGATAATAACCCGTTTCATATTCAGGACATCCTGCTCATCGTTCTTGTTCCGCGCGGAGACAACAATACGCCGCAAAGGTTGGCGTACCTTTAAATTCGATTTTGAACGTATAGACCTTGCAAGATACACAATACGCTGCGCAATATCCATTTTGTGTTCAAGGTTTTTATCTATTATGGATTCGTCTTTTTGCGGTACCATCGCGAGATGAACGGATTCTTCGGTTTCGGTTTTTCCGACGGTTTCAAGGTTCCGGTACAGCACCTCGGCGGTAAACGGCGCAAACGGCGCCATTAATTTTGCGATACCGACAAGACATTCATATAACGTCTGATACGCAGCGGTTTTATCGGCGCCTTTTTCACTCTTCCAGAAACGCCGTCGATTACGGCGCACATACCAATTGGATAATTTGTCGATCGTAAAATCCGACACAGCCCGCGCTGCATGCGTAACGTTATATTCATCCATTAAACGGGTATACTCATCATACAGTGAATTTAACTCGGATAATATCCAGCGATCTATCTCCTGTCGTTTTTCTACGGGTATGCGTTCTTCGACGCCGGTATATTCGTCGATATTCGCATACAATGCAAAGAATGAATATGAATTCATCAACGTACTAAAGAACCGCCGCTGCACCTCTTTTAATCCCTCTTCATCGAACAACGTCGGTCGCCAGGGTGGACTAGTCGTTACAAGATACCAGCGCAGCGTATCCGCTCCGTACCGGTCGAGAATCTGGAACGGATCAACGGTATTACCGCGCGATTTGGACATCTTCAACCCGTGTTTATCGAGAATTAACTCGTTCACAAGTACGTTATAAAAAGCCGGTTTATCGAAAAGCGCCGACGCAATCGAATGCAAGGTGTAGAACCAACCGCGTGTCTGATCGATTCCTTCGCATATATAATCCGCCGGGAAATTCCGGTCGAATATATCCTTGTTCTCAAACGGGTAATGCCACTGTGCAAACGGCATTGAACCGGAATCGAACCACACATCGATAAGTTCCGGTACGCGCTTCATCTCGCCCCCGCATTCGCACGGGAAGAAGACCTGGTCGACATACGGTTTGTGCGGATCGAATGTTTTCGGATCGATCGGCAATTCTTTCCCATCGACGCGCCAGGTACCTTGTGCGAGTTCGGCGAGACTTCCGATGCTTTTCTCTTTATCGCAATCCTGACATATCCAGATGGGCAGCGGTGTTCCCCAGAAACGATCCCGCGACAACGCCCAATCTTTGTTTTCCGCCAACCAGTTGCCGAATCGCTTTGACCCGACTTCCGGCGGCGCCCAATTAATTTTATTGTTTAGCTCCATCATTCGCTGCGCGTACTCGGTCGTTCTGATATACCACGACGATCGAGCATAGTATAAAAGCGGTGAGTTGCATCGCCAGCAATGAGGATAACTGTGAGTGATCGTTTCTTTCTTAAACATCAACCCGCGCCGCTTCAGGTTCATTATAATATTCTGATCTGCTTCTTTGACGAACTCTCCCCGGAAATCGGTAATCTCTCCGGTAAACTCTCCCGATTTATTAACCGGCTGCATTGTGGGCAATCCGTATTTTTTACCGACTTGATTGTCATCCTCACCGAATGCCGGCGCTATATGAACAACGCCTGACCCGTCAGCGGTCGTAACAAACTCCCCTTCGACGATGAAAAATGCTTTGGTCTCGACCGGAATGTAATCGAACAAACGTTCATACTCTTTGCCGAGTAATTGCTTTCCTTTAAATGTCTCAACAATTTCATAGTCGCCTTCGATTATGGAAAGCCGTTCTTTTGCGAGGATGAGATACTCATCTTTTATGTTTACCTTCACATAGTTTACTTCAGGATGTACAGCAAGCGCAACATTGGAAATAAGCGTCCAGGGTGTAGTTGTCCAGACAAGGATGTAGGTATTATCCTCACCTTTTAATTTAATCCGAACGTAAATACTCGGATCTTTTGTATCCTGATATCCTTGCGATACTTCGTGGGATGAAAGAGGCGTCTCACACCGGGGACAGTATGGCTGAATTTTATGACCGCGATAGATCAATCCTTTTTCATAATAACTGTCGAGCGCCCACCACACCGATTCGATATACTCACGGGTGCAGGTCACGTAGGCATCATCGAGATTTATCCAGTATCCTATCCGCCGGGTCACATTTTCCCAATCTTTCAGATATGTAAAAACCGACTTGTAGCACTCTTTGTTGAATTTCTCAATGCCGTACTCAATAATCTCATCTTTATGCTTGATGCCGAGCTTCTTTTCCACTTCGATTTCCACAGGAAGCCCGTGCGTATCCCACCCTGCTTTCCGGCTCACTTGATATCCCCGCATGGTTTTATAACGGCAGACAAGATCCTTGAGGGTGCGGCTTACAACGTGGTGAATACCCGGCTTACCGTTTGCCGTCGGCGGTCCTTCATAAAATGTAAATACCGGGCAATCGGAGCGCGA
>PWYR01000023.1 GCA_003567775.1 Ignavibacteriales bacterium
AAACACTGTGTTCTGTTTCCAGTCGAGTACAATCAAACGTTCACCGGTAAGAAGTACAAGCCCGAAAGATATGTGCCAACGCTCGTTTTCATTGCGGATTTTGAATAAAGTCAGACTGGTTTGCAGAACGATTCCTTCGTGACGATACAGAAAAACTCTGTTCTCAAGTTTACCTTTGATACGGACAAGTACAATAACCCCCAGAATAAGCAACGCTGGGATAAGCAATATCACATTAATCCAGGGATTCATACCGATAGTTAGTCCGCTTGCATCTCTGTTAGATGGTTAATAATTTCTTAATAGTGAGATGTGAGAATTATACAATATTAACAAACATATATCTAAGTTGCAAATTACCGTATCATTGCGTATACTTTTTATGATGAATATTTCCGAATACCTACGAACGAACATAACTCCTCCCGTTTTCTCTCTTATGACCGTCGGTGTGGCGGTCAATCTCGGGATGGGACAGGTCGTTGCCTTACTAAAGATACCGCTGTACCTGGATTCACTTGGCACCGTTGTAGTCGCGGCTTTATGCGGTATCCTCCCTGCAATAATCACCGGCATTATCTCTAATCTTCTTGCAAGTGCGGTATTCAGTCCGGCAATGATGTTTTTCATACCGACAATGCTTGTGATTGCAATTCTGGCTGGAATTTTTGCTAAAAAAGGGGGATTTCTACATTGGTGGAAAGCCGTTCTTAGCGGAGTATTCGTAGGAATATGCGCTGCCATTGTTTCCGCTCCTATTTCAGCGTATTTATTTGGCGGTATTACACTTGCCGGTACGGA
Source organism: Ignavibacteriales bacterium (assembly GCA_003567775.1). Lineage (GTDB taxonomy): Bacteria > Bacteroidota > Ignavibacteria > T3Sed10-11 > T3Sed10-11 > T3Sed10-11. Next base: position 802 of record PWYR01000023.1, read on the forward strand.
TTTCCTTGTGTTATATTTTAGAGCAACCGGTCAGGAGTTGCTTCAAGCAGTTCTTTATCAAGGGCTTGCATCAGATCCGGTCGATAAAGGGATTACCTTTCTGCTCGCGTATGCAATCCTGAGCAAAATGCCGCGTAATCTGCTCTTGCGGTTCCCCGGATACCATCATTTACAACCACGTAATCAACCATGATAAGGTATCTCCCCCATCCTGTGCCTACGGTTTCATTTTTGTTGTGCATCATAATTTCGGGATTTATACTTACAACCGGAGTAAAATACCTTTTGAGTGTACTATTGTTGTTGTTTTTTGCTTTTCATATAAACGGAAAGAAAATTCTCCTCACTATTTTAAAAATCGTCATACCGTTGTGCATCGCAATCGGATTGTTTATGACATTTATCTATCCGGAAACCGAACGATGGGTAACCATAGGAGGTATGCGACTTTCACACGAAGGATTGACCGCCGCAGGGGATATGACATCCCGTATTATTTTTCTATTCACCGGTATAATTGCTTTTTTTAATCTTATCACAATTCAACGGCTTGGCTCATATCTCTACCAAAAAAATCTGCCGGTTTGGCTTGTGTTCATTCTTATTAACGGATTAAAATTCGTGGATCGATTCAGAGCCAAACTGAACGAGATACATTTTTACCAGCAGATCCGGGGCATGCCGTTAGAAAATGTATGGCAAAAATGGCGGGCAACCGTTAAAATTTTAATTCCGTTGCTCTATGTTATGATTGAAGAAAGTTCGAATCGTGCTATTGCGCTTGAAATGCGCGGATTCACTGCCACCGCACAGCGTACGGCACTACAGCCGGACATACAAACTACAACGGATAAATTAATAACCTTTGTATTTTTCGGTTTTATAATACTATTATTGGTTTTTGGTTTTATTGTATGATTCAAGTGAAAAAATTCTCGTGCATTGACGAATTCGGCTCTCCGGTCATTGTTGATGCCTCATTTACCGTTCATAATACCGACCGTGTCGCAATCCTGAGCCGTTCTCAGGAATCGTCAACTATATTGTGCCATGCACTTGCAGGGATACTGCACCGTACACATCCGCTGCACAAAATCGAGGGTTCGATATTTTACAATGATCGCTCCATCGAAGAGATCGATTCGCACGAACGTACAAACAGTATAGTGTATGTCCTCCCTAACTCAGACATGCTCATCAGCGGGGTGAAAGATACCGTATTCGGTGAAATCGCATTGAGTCTCGAACTAATAGGTGTGGAACCAAATGTTATTCGAGCAAGAGTATCGCACATTTTGCAGCAACTCGATATTGAAAGATTAGCGGATCGGGATCCCGATAATTTATCCGGTGGAGAACGCCATAAGGTTGCGCTTGCTTCGATGATCATACGTCGCCCCGACGTTCTTATACTCGATAACCCATCTATGTTTCTCGATGTAACGGGAGTTACTAATCTCCTCAACATTCTGAGGAACTACGAAGGGACGATTATCATTGCCGATCCGAATCCTTATATCTGGTCGGGGCTTTCAAATCGATTTATCGTCATTGAAAATGAACATATTGAAGTATTCAACTCTGCTAAAACTTTAATCGGTGCACTTGGTAATCAAATAATTCCATTAGAATTACCGTCATGGACCGGGCTCTATCTGAAACTTCGCGATACATTGGAATTAAACGACGAAATAGATTCAACTCACTGCCTGCCTGCCTTGCGCGCCGTTAGCGGAGCTTTACCATGATTCAGTGTACCAGCGTCACATATCGTTATCCGAACGGACAGGGAATAGAGAATGTAAATGTTACTATACCAAAAAGTTCAATATATCTGCTTGCCGGTGCAAACGGATCGGGTAAAAGCACGCTGTTAAAGGTGCTTGCCGGGGGATTAAAAGAGTATTCAGGTACAGTTAGTGTGGATGGATTAAATCTAAAGGAAACTCACACGAAGAAAAAGCGGAGTTTTACCGTCGCACTATCCCCGCAGCAACCGGAAACACAATTCTCGCTTCCGACCGTTATGGATGAGTTGCGATTTACGGCACATGCAATTAAGCAGCCGGTCGATAACGACCTTGAATCGAATATACTTGAACTGTTGCATTTACGTCCCTTCGTAGATTCTTCGCCATTCGATCTTCCACCGGTAATGCGAAAACTGCTCTCGTTAGCAATTGCCGCAGTAATTCCGTCGCCGTTCATTGCACTTGATGAACCGACGGCAGGTATAGATCAAAACCATAAATCACTGGTCTTGCAATTTATAAAGTTTCTTCATACTTATAAAGGAGTGATCGTTGTCAGTCATGACCTCGATACATTTCTTCCTCTTGCATCGAATATCGGAATTATGGAGGAGGAAACCATTATCGAATCGGTTAAAACAAAAGTATTTTTAGATAAATTTATTCTGGGAGCTTATAAACCGGCTATCGCACGTCCGTTTATTATTCCCCGAATAGCAAGATATCTCATCAACAAACCGGCGTCATCAATTGATGAACTTGCCGGTAAAATCAAACAAACATATAGAAAAAAATAGAAACCGTATTATTATGAAACATATAGATCCTTCTGAATTATCATCACGTGAGCGATACCGGCTCATGATTAGCTCGATCATACCAAGACCGATCGCACTTGTTACCAGTATCGGAAAAAACGGAGTCGTTAATGCGGCGCCGTTCAGCTATTTTAACGGAGTGACTTCGTCTCCTCCTATTATTTCTATCTCGGTCGGTTACCGGAAGGGTACCGCAAAAGATACGGGACGGAATATAAGAGAGACAGGTGAATTTGTTGTAAACATTGTTTCACAAGATATAGCGGAGAAAATGAACATCGCATCGGGAGATTATCCACCGGAAATAAGCGAAATAACCGAAGCTAACCTGAACGTTATTCCTTCAGAGTTAGTTTCGCCGCCGCGGTTAGCAGAATCTCCGATACAAATGGAATGTAAACTGTATAAATTGATTGAAATCGGTGAAGGACCGAATGATCTGATACTCGGCGAAGTAATGCGATGGCATTTAAACACTGACGTAAAAATAGATGATCGATACCATATTGATCCTGCATCGCTTGATGTCATCGGTCGTTTAGGGGGTCCCCAATATTGTACAACTAACGATGTTTTTGAGATGGTGCGGCCGAAGGTGGGGGGATGAGAGAAGTCTTATTTTAATAACGTAAAACACTTCAACTCTTTTCTTACAAATCCGTAGACAACCGGAAGCGAATAATTCTATCATTCCCCGTATCTGCAACATACACGGTGCGGTTGGGATCGATTGCAACACCGTTCGGTTCAAAAAATACGTCGGATCCTCCGAATGAGTGCCGTTCAATACCGCGGTTATTGAAACGATATACGCTATCGCGTGCAGCATCGGCAACGAAAATATTTCCGTCGTTATCAACCACCAAACCTTCCGGCTGTGTAAATCGACCGTCTTTTAAAAGATCGGCGCCCGCGTCACGTTCCGGAGATAAGAACGAATCCCATCGAAATGAATCGCCGATAATTCTAAATGTAATCCATTGTACTTTAAACTGGCTCTCATCGGCAATCGTCGCAACTACAAAATCCGTTGTTTGCCGATTTGGAAATGTAGCAACTGCACTCGGCTGGTTTAATGACCGCAATCCAGTCCCTTGCGGCAGCAGGTTTGGCCATCGTTCCTGACCGTATAATCGATCATCTTCGGTGAACCAGAGCACAGCGTTATCGGGATTTACCGGACTGGTATTATTTGGGCCTCTCCTCGTTACATAGTATTCATTATTGTAAAGAGCAGCAATGCCGGTAAACCTGATTCTTTGACGAGCGGGTGTTTCGACAAATACCCGTTTTATCGGCGCCTGATCGATCTGATGCTCTACCGAGAAAAGATCTATTTTATAAATTGCGGCAACCCGAAAGTTTTCTCCATTAATAGTTGTATCGTGTGATGCTGCAACAAGTATGTTAAGCCGCCTGTCCTGTGCGATTGCAATTGGATTTGTTATCGGTTGCGAAACTCCCTGTACACTGCCGCCAAGATCGAGCATTACAATTTGATCGTTGCCGGTATCGGCGACATAGATAAGTTGGTCAAATCCAACAATTACATCACGCGGTTGATTAAAATCTGTCCAGGGGCGGCCGATTTGTACGTATGTGGTATCGCCTATAACACCCGGGAGATCGACATCGAGCGGCAATTCCCCCAAATCAAACTTTTCAGTGCAACTCAAAAACAAAATTGCAGTAACAACAAGATAGAATACGTTTTGAACTTTCATATTAATAAATTAATATTACATATTTACATAAATAATGTTTATGTTAAAAACCTAAATTCATCGATATACGATGTACATCACCGAGATTTCCCCACCGCGCAAAACTGTAATCCACGTTAATAGCCGCAAAAGTGAGGGGTATTGCCACGCCTATACCGGCAGAAAATGTCTCTTCATCCACATTGATTTTGTATCCACCACGCAAGTTTACCGTATTATTCCATCCATATTCAAGTCCGAAACCGAGATTCTCTGCATTATCGTTCGGATGATTTAACTGGATAGTCGTTGTAACCTTGTGTACTTCTGTCATATAGGGTTCCATCGCAAAACCTACCCGAAATACGGTCGGCAGTGCGAATTCCTGCCAGGAATCCCGGTTTGACCCATCAAGCAATGTTACTTCTCCGGACGGGGATATCTGTCCGCCGAAATTCGATACCGTAACGGCAAACCGTGAGGTTCCGAGTCCCGTCCAGTAATAGGTTCCAAGATCAAACATAAATCCATTCATCGATAATTTATCGAGACTTGAATTCATATATCTGAGCGTAAGCCCGAAACTGAACTGATCCGTCATCCTCCGGGCATACGTTAGTCCGAATGCAAGATCGGTGTAAGAAAAATATTCTCCGGTGCCGAACGGCATTGTTTCAGTTGTTACAGGCATATCATCCATGTAGAGCGCTATTACCGAAAAGCCGATAACATTGCTTTGATCCAAGCGGTACGAAGCGCCGAGGAACGAATGTTTCACATCAACGAGCCATTCGGAATGAGCGAAATAAACCTGGTTGTTATCATACTGTGTCAACCCTGCTGGATTCCAGTATAGTGCTGACGGGTCGTTCGCAACCGCTATATACGATTCCCCCATTCCGGTTGCCCGCGCACCGACACCGATTTTCAAGAACTGCGCGGTGGATATTCCAGCCCGCTGCTCACCTAATACCGGAAATAATTGCCCATAAGCTGAATGCGTGAGAAAGAGAATGCAAGCGGCTGTGATAATTATTATTTTCTTAAAATATTTTTTCATAATATTTCAGTAGTGTCTTATGAGACTTTATGGTTCCAAAATCATATTCTAAATGCCAAACCCAATTTGATATTTCGTTGCGTCATATACCGCGCCGGGTTAAACGGATACGGGCTGATCGGCGCCTGCAGATCGGGGAATAACGGATCGTTCCAGCTATTTGGAGTCGGATCTCCAAACTCATACGCACGCCCGGTTACCGGGTTAATAAGCGCCGAGTTTTCATTATTGAATAAGTTCTGCACCTCGATGAACATAGTCCAGCGCGTACCGAATGCGCGAAATTGTTTTTCGAAATTCATATCAATCCAGAACCATGAATCACCGATTTCACCAAAGAGATTTGTTCTATCGGATTCAAATATAGGTCTTCCATCGGCGGTTTCACCTACCTTATACATCGGTGTGTATCTCCGCCCGGCTTGATAAAACATCCTGATATGCAGGGATATATCATCCAATCCCGGAATACCTAAAAAATTCTGACCACGGGGGATAAAGAAATTAGTGTTCATTGACGCCTGGAACGGTCTATCCCAGATTAAATAATTTTCGGCAATTTGTTCTTCAAGATCGCCGCGCAACACGAGCACCCCCTCATCGGCGGAAGAGCTTTTTCCTGTAGCGACCTGATATGCAAACGAAGCATTACCCGTAAACCATCGCCCGATACGTTTCCGATACTCAACTTCAATACCCCGGCTTCGTGCATAATCCTGATTTACATAGGTAATAAAGTTGCCGCCGAGAAATCGTGCACTCTCAATCCGTGCAGACCGGGTGCTGACATAATCGAATATATCCCGATAATATGCCGTTATGGTCAAAACATCATCTTGAGTAAGCTGCGAGCGTAATCCGATTTCATACGCAACGGTTGTCTCTGGATTCAAAGCCGGATTCCCGAATCTTTGAAATGTCGATCGCGCTGCCGCAGGAGTAAGTTTCGCATATACAAACTGCGGTCGAGGTCGTTTCGAAAAATGACCGTATGAGAAAAAGAGCGTCTGATTATCGGTTACCGGGTGAGATATACCGATTCGGGGACTTAACCTGCCTTTCCACCTACTACCAAAAAAGCTGTACGTTTCATCCATATATCGTTCACGGATAGCATCGGGTATAGTTATTACTTCGGGATTCTGAACGGCATCGTCTACAAACTTGCCCGGGAACCAATAATCCAGACGCAGACCGGCATTCAAGATCATACCGCTCAAGGTTATCGTTTCCTGCACATAGAATGCTCCGAATGCAGGATGTACTTTATATACATCGTTGTTCAAACCCATCGGCAGAACCCACGGTTGAAATATATCGACAACTTGCATTTCCTGAAAAGTAAATTCGGCGCCGCCCTTAAATTTTCTTCTCTCGGATGCATGCCTTGTTAAGTCAAAGCGAAACGTATACTCATCAACATAATGATCCCGCCAGGTAAACGGATGCCCGATATTATAGAAACCGTCGCCCGGTACCACACCGATTGTATCGCCAACGGTGTTATAATATTCAAGCGGTAATCTTACAATATCCTGCGGTTCTTCGTATTCATTCCAGTGTATACCGTTTGCATCGGCGCGGAGGTGTGTGAAGAAATTGCTGAGACGAATTTCGTAAAATGTACGCGGGCTCAGAGTATGCGTCCACTTCAGTATATTGCCCTGATTATTATGGGTAAATGTATTCGCATTATCGAGCGTGTACTGAAACCGATATTGATATCCCGGGCTTGGTTCAACATATTCAAGCCGGGTTTGAATAGTCTGAGAATTTTGATTGATGTTTACCGATTGTGTGTATGTATACTCAAGGCGTTTTGTGGAACTGAAATGAACGTTTGCCTTACCAAGCCATGACCACGTATTATTCTGACGCGGAGCAAAACGTGTACCGTAAAAAGTCGATGAATACAATTGATCGGCGCGGTTTCCGGTTTGCCCGAATTCAAGTCCATCGGTAATGCCCATATAAAAATTTGTAAAGAAAGTAATTCTCCACGGAAAATCCAGACCAAGCGCGGGCAATAATTTCTGGGTAATAACCTCCGGTCCGCTAAATGTGAACTCTACAATGTCGGTGTTTAAATAATTAGGGTGCCTCTCCGAAAAACCGATTTTATCGGATTTATATGAGAGATAGGATCGAAAATCATCGCCGCCATCGCGGGTACGAACGTTTATAATCCCCGACATTGCCTGGCCGTACTCGGCGTTAAAACCACCCGTAATCATTTCGACTTCCTCAATTGCTGCGGAACTTAATTCAAGTCCAAAGCCGGTGCCTGCGACGGGATCCTGCACCGAAACGCCGTCAAGTAAAAATGCCGTTTCATACGAGCGACCGCCGCGTATGTGTATCGCATTATCCTGCTGAACCACTCCCGCCTGTTGAACAACAATGTCGCGAACATTTTCAACAACCGCAATTTCTATATCGCGTTGAGATATTACGCGCCTGCTTGCCGTTTCCTCAATATCAACCAGCGGTCTTTCACCAACGACAACCACTTCCTGATCGAGCGTCAACACGGTTTCCGAAAGTTGAATATTCAGCACGACGGTTTCACCCGGTTCGACGCGGATGCCCGTATGTTGTTGCCGTTGAAATCCGATCATTGAGATCTCCACAGTGTAGGCGCCCGGACGAATACCCGTTATTACAAAATCCCCGTCAAAATCGGTCGCCGCGCCGTAATACGTTCCGGGTATTGCAACATTCACCGCGGGGAGTGGATCGCCGGTATCCTTATCGACAACACGCCCACGGATTTCTCCGCGTTCAGCCTGGGCAAGCATCGCTTCTCCGGATACCGAAAAGAGTAACGGTACTATAACAAATAACCGAAACATCAAGTATTTAACCATAATAACCTCTTTCAACAAACGTTAGTTACCAAACTCGTCTACAAAAATCTTATGTAAAAGTTCTCCCAAACGTTGCGTTTCCGGTTCACCGGGATTACCGTCCATTCTGTGCAAACGAAGTCCAAATAAGAACATTGTGTTATCCGGTGATTTTACCGCCACAAGTGGCTCTTCTGCATGAACTACTTTATACAGCGGTACTGCACCCGTTTCGATAAATAAATTTCTAACACCACCTATAGACGTTCCCCGTGGATCACGTTGCAGCATCGGATAACCGAGATCTTCGGCTTCAGGGGTCGGGATAATTTTTGTGTTTGGAAATACAAATCCGATATCCCGGGCAGCAATGCTATCGACCGGAGCGAAATCGACCAATCCTTGTTCTCGCGGATCGAATTCACCCGAGGGAAATGTAATACTCATAACTACCCGTCCGCCGGTTTCAATATAGCGGGGCAGCGCCGTTTGCGCAACACTGTAACTCGGACCGTTATCACTATACCAATAGACATATTTAAAGAGGCGCAACGATTCGATGAACGCAGGATTGATAAATGCAGGAACAAGGTCACCGCGCTGAAAGTCCGTACGTCCCCGTCGGATATCCCATACACTATGCTCTTTAAAACTTCCGTCCGCAAGTGTATCGAATATCGCTGCATAAAAATGCTCTGCGCCGTCAACCAGATTGTAATCATCTATTATTAAAAGATCGCCGACCGGTTCACGCACAAACCAGTGGGCGGTTGTATCCGGCGGTCGTTCAGGATTATCGGGCGCCGGATTACCGGGCATTATGGCAGTGTTACTGAAAGCGCCTGCATTATCCTGTGCTTTGAGGTAAAAAATATTATTATCATTAACACGCAAGCCATCGTCAAGATGTAGTGTCAGCATTGAGGATTCGCCGGGAAGCTCTTGCCAATCGGAAGTATCATTTAATGCCCAAAAATATCGCATAATCGTCTCATCGCCGTCGGGATCGGCGCCTGTCCATGCAAATGTGGCGACTGTGAACGTAGTATCCGGTATATGGGTTCCTTCATTAAATTCAACGCTTGGCGGTGTATTTTTTATCGGAACAGATAAGGATGCCGGATCGGGATCCCTTGCCCCGTCATTGTCAACCGCACGAACGTAGAACGTATAGGTTGTATCGTCTTGTTGAAGTGATAATAAGAAAACACTATCATTCCGTTCCGTCCAGTTCCAATCAACTGCATTAAACGACCATTCATATCCGACAACAAAACCGTCGGGATCGTCGCCCCACCAATGAATATGTTGGCGACTGGTTGTGGTTCTAAGCGTATCATCGGGCATTAACCAAACGAACGTTTTTGGGGGTATATTCTCTATTGGCTCGGACGCAGGTTGGTCAATACAGCCGCCTATGAGTAAAACAAGAAGAAAGCAGAATGAGATACGATACATAAATTTACTTTACATGTACTTTAAATCCGTAAGGGCGTTCCACTGGAACGCCCTTACGCGTTATTACAGATTATTTCAACAACATCATACGTTTTGTTTCAACATAGTCACCGGCTTCAATCCGGTAGAAATAGACACCGCTGGAGAATGTACCCGCATCAAATGTCGCCGTATAGGTACCTGCCGTATGATATTCATCAACAAGCACTTTTACTTGTTGACCGAGTATGTTAAAGATCCTCAAAGTAACGTGCGAATCTTTTGGTAATGAAAACCGGATTTGTGTTGCCGGGTTGAACGGGTTCGGGTAGTTCTGTGACAGATCAAAACTCTGAGGAACTCCCTCAGCAATCCGCTCTGTTACGTTAACCAGGTTTACAAAGTCGTCGGTATTTCGCGGAATAAGCTTGTAATTGCCAAAGCTGAAATACATAATACCCCGCAATTTATCGATTGTAGTTCCCTCGCGGATGAGTGTTACCGGATTATCAGCTTCGTTGACACTGTATGTCGATAACCAGCTTGGCGTACCCGGTCCGGTATCGACTCTCATACCTCTCGAACCGTCATCAACGATAAATTCACGGAATACGTGATTATTATTATCGGGATCGTCATTTGTTAGCTCCAGATCATCAAACTCAATGAGTACACCCTTCCAGGGTTCTGCTTCCTCGTGATAATTCAATCGCCCAACCCTGAACATTCCGGTATTAAGCAATTCCGGCTCGGGAAGCGGCACACCGGTTGCGTGTACCTCTACATTATCGGGAGTAATTGCTCCAATCCGTGGTACACCAAACTGGACTTCAAGCTCACCGGTTACCGTTATACTGTCACCGCGTTCTATGGTATCATCGATGCCGGGACCGCGCACCCAAATACCGCTCCATCCTCCTGTGCCATTCTGAATGTGTGCATAATCGGTATTATCGTTAATATCAGCCGTAACGACACCGGATACCGTGACTTCAAATCCAACCAATCCGGGATATTGGAACGGGTAAAACGGCGAATATCTCAGCTCCTGAATTGTTAGTTCATCATCTCTGACAAGGTAAAAGTATTTTTCATTATCTAAGTTAAACGGACTTGAGATAGGACCACCTTCCCATAAAGCAACAAAATAATAATGAACTTCCGTACCATCGTCCTGTCCGGGGATAACTGCAGAATATACATCGTCGCCTAAATCATCCATTGCTACTGCAGTAGTATCGCCATTAACAATATAGTATAAATCTACGCCGGTTACGGGGAATTCTTCAGAGGGAGGCAGCACTGTTGTGGTGACAGTTACATCCTGCCCGGCGCCCGGAATACCGATATCCCTTTCAACGATATCGAAGAAGGGAGGAACGGTTATCAATTCGACATCCTCCGAAACAACCGGTGCAATTGTGTATCCACCAACCGCTCTTGATTGGGTCATAACAAGGCCCTGAATATTTATGAGCGCATTTAATGGCGGAGGTCCCCAATCCGGATCGGCAGCCGATTCGCCGCCCCGCATAAACTTTGAAGGATCGTACACATTAATCTCGTTTCCGTCTTCATCAATAACCGACCAGGTCCAGCGTCCTGTTGTCGGGCTTTGAGTACGGGTTACCACCCGTACATTCTCAAATCTCACCCTTGCTCCTTTCCATCTTTCGGCGGTAGAATATCGTATAACACGATCCGGCTGACCGCCCTCTATAAAATCACTAACCGGTACAACTGTAAACGGCGGATGGTCAAGTTCGTCGTCTATCTCAACATTGCTCAACCATTCTACCTGTACGGTTTCCAACAAACGCAACTGTGTCATACTGGGAGTGCCTTCGGAGAAAAATTCTTCCATAATACCCGTCACTTCTATGTAATCGCCGACGCCGAACTCGTGCAAACCGGTGGGAAAATTCGTGGTATCGACTTCACGAAGATGCAACCCGCCCCACTCCGGATCATGGGGATCCTGAATAAAAACAATCACTGCAGCTCCGAGCAAAAAAGTTCGTCGATCCGGACCTCCCGGCGCAAACGGATCATTGGTAATAATACCACGCACTCTGATCGTATCGCCATGTGTCGGGGTGTGATGCAAATGAAATAAATCATCCGGATTTTCACCCGCTTCGATTCGCTGCTCAAGCTCCTGCAACTGTTCAACCGGGACTTCGGTTGCCTCACGAATGGTCATTAACGGATATTCATCCTGCGCGAATAAGGCAACACCAGTTGTCAGGAACAATGCTATCAAGCATATTGGTAAAAAATACCTCATAATATATCTCCTATAATTATATTGAGAAATTATTTGATTATTAAGAAACGTCCACGCTTCGCATTACCGGTATCAAGGTCTTCCACAACAAACAGATACATGCCCGTCGCAACTGCCTGATCAAAATCGGTTATTAAATCCCACGCATGTTCACCGCCCACAAACCGCACATTATCGCCCGCAAACCTCCTGAACCATTCTCCTTCACCCGTATACGTATCGGACTCATGATGAAGTGTTTTTACCAAATCGCCGGCAAGTGTATAGATACGTATGGTTGCACGTGCGGGTAGATTATAAAAATAAATTTTCCTCTGGCGTTCACGTATTTCTCCCGTTTGCGGGCTTTTGCCATCCCAATGGGCGCTTCCGTAGTAAGGATTCGGATAGACACCTACCTCGGTATTGACATCACTCGTTGGCAGTGTGCCCGGTATTACCCGAACGGCATTAAATCGACGACTGCTTTCCAAACTTTCCAGACCGATTTCCGGATCTCCTTCGTCAAATGCCGTAACCGAAAATGCATACTGCCACCCGTTTAAGAGATTACGTACACGGAATTTATAATGATATTCGACCGGGTCATCCGGAAATGTCGCCGGTTGATCGAGCCGGACAGCGCTAAACCCGGTATTGTAACCGATGTCGTTTCCTTTTTTATCAAATTCAGCCATTAATATTAACTCACCGAGTATATCGCCGATTGCATCAATGTCTACTCCTGCATTTGTTCTATAAAGACGGTAACCTTCCCAATCTTCACGTCCGGTTATGGGATCGATTGAATCTTCCGCATCGCGATCCCAATAGATGACAACCTCACGGTCGCCGGGTTCAACACGTACACGAGGTGCATTCGGCGGCGAGGGTAATATATAACGTTCCGGACGGGGATTATCCGGCGTTCCCGCCGTCCAGACTTCATCTTCATCCTGAATACCATTTCCGTTTCGGTCCTCTCCGTTAAATGCCCGCTGCGCCCAATCGGCGTTCAACATTAATTGTTCTCGCTGTTCTTCGGTATCAAGATTTGCAGGTTCGGGGCCTTGTTTTTTAGCGGCGACAACCGCTATTACATAATTTACCGATTCAATCTTCCAGAGAAATTCGCCTGTTCGCTCATCCTGAACGAGTTGACGTCCATCGATATAATCAAAGGGACCGCTCGAAATAAGCGTCATATTGTTGCCGGGAGTTACACGCAGCGGATCAATTGCGGAACGGTCAAGCCCTTTTGCCAACTTATCATAACGTTCACCGTCGTTTTGCGGGGAAAAATATAGGGGATCGGCCGTATCACGGAAACGCCAGGCGTTAAAATGGTGATCGAGACTATCGGTTAATAACACGTGATCCTCTTCCCGAACGCGCTCGCCGAGCAGTCCATCGTCGCCTATTGTATAATAGAGATTAACGCGTTCTATACCGAGTACTTTAATCGCGATATAACTATCGGTAAAACCGGGATCGCCTCCCCAATCAAATGCATACGCGAGTCGTTCTTCCTCATCCCATCCTTGAGCTACCCACTGATAAAATGCCGATCCGCGTGGAGGTGTTATGTTCGTATTTCGCACGACCATGTCGCTCCAATGTCCGACATACATATCCTCAATCGGTAGTATGCCTGTATTCCTGATCATCATATTAATGATGACAAACGAATCGGCAAATGGATAATTCCAGGCATAGCTTTCTTGCCGGACACTTATATGAAGTGGATTATTGTGATCGGGAATTCTGATTGTTGTACCGGGAACTATTGTATTAGAATCGGTATATTCAGCGTAAAAATCTTGATGGCTTACAGCATTTGGATGAAAATACGGTGAGTCGATCAGAGACGAGCGTTCTATAACCCGGGAACCCGGGGCATTAGTAAACTCAAAACCGGCAGCTACGTCGCGGACTGAGGGAATATCAACCGCACCGGTAGTCACAGCCGGCGGTGCATCACCCCGAATCCCGCCAACCCACAAGCCACCGATAAACATATGTTCAATTCCGGATCCAAGTGGAAATTCGACTGACGGCTGTTGCGGCCAATAACGCCAACCGTGACCGATAGTACCGAAATTACTAACAGTTACACCGATGTTACCGACATTGGTATATTTCGATTCATCGTCGTCGAAAGCTTTTCGAATATCGGTGATATCCTGTTCACCGGTTTTTAAAGTTAGAAAAACGCCGAATAGAAACAACAATAATGCAGAGAATTTATACAACTTCATGTATCTCCTCATCAGATCCTTATGGAAGGGAATGTTACGACAAGCAATTGAACGGTATCTACTATATGTTGCTTGTTACCTTATAGTATTATTATACTATTTTTCAATTGTAAAATCAAGAATTGCCACACTCATTCTTTTCTACGAGACCGAAGGGTGCGTGAATAAGCAGAGAAACAAAAGATTAATCAGTCTGAGGCGTAACTGGCAATTACCTGTTAATTATTATCTCGTCGCCCGGACGTATTGTGCGGCCTATGTTATTCCATTGCCGGATCTCAGCGACAGAGACATTATACTGTCGTGCAATTTCCCATAAGGTGTCGCCCCGTTGAACGATATGTGTTTGCGATGGCGCCGCAGAAGATGCTATTTCACCGCTCCGCTCCGCAACTGCAGTCTGAATTCTTAATTCCTGTCCGGGGCGAATAACATTTCCCGTCAAATTATTCCATTCGCGTATTTCGCGAACTGTTACCCGGTGCATTCCTGCAATCTGTGATAATGTTTCACCGGAGCTGACAATGTGTATTGTAAATTCATCACCACGAGTTGCCGGCACCGGACCGATGACACCCGGTGCACCGATTGATTGTGTTTGCGCCATAGTACGGTCATCGGGAATTCTAAAAATTTCGATAACCTGCCCTACATAGATTGTATTTCCGCGTATATTATTCCAGTTGCGTAGATCCTGTGCTGAGACACCATAGCGCGTTGCAAGAGCGCCTAATGTTTCACCACGGCGAACAATGTGCCGTGTCCAGTATTCATTATCGCGGGTCTCATCTCTTACTTCCTGGACGCCGCCGTCTACAAAGACTGCAACACCAGTGGTAAGTTTTTGCTTCTCGTCGAACGATAAGGATGCAACGTTCCTATAGTAATCAACGCGGTTGCGTGGAACCCATATATCTAACATTTGACCCGGATGTATGTGCGAACCGAAAGCCAATCCGTTCCAGCTTCGGATCGCTGCTGCGGTAATATTAAACCATTCTGCTATATGACCGACCGTATCGCCGCGACGGACCGTATATTCAATTTTCTCCCTGCCCTCTGTTGAAATAGTGGTTGCGCGTTGTGGTTGTGAAGTACGGCGCGGTTGCGCAGCAGTACGGGTACGTTGCGCTTGCGCAGTTTGTTGCTGATAGCGCTGGTATGCTTCACGGGAAACCGGTATCATAACCGTCTGCCCGATTGAAATACGATGCACATTGCGTATCTCGTTCGTTTGCTGTATCAATCCGAGCGGTACACCGTAACGGTTAGCAATCTGCCCGAGTGTTTCACCTCCGCGAACGCGATGTACTATCCAATCACGCCGTTCCTCTTCGGGCACTTCGGCAAAACGCCTTTTAAATTCCTCTGTTGTTCCTTCCGGAATGCGCAAACGGTAGCCGATTATTCCGGGCGGTGTATAGCCCTGTAATAGTTCGGGATTCAATTCAGCCATAACATTATATGATGTACCGGCGCATTCGGCAAGCACACTCAAGCTTACACTTCCATCGATTTCTACAAATTCAAACGGAATGGAATCCGCCGGCTCGATTCCTTTGAAACCATATTTTTCCGGATTTAATCCCATAAGCGTCACCGCGATATATTGCGGCACGTAGTTACGTGTTTCACGCGGCAGGTATGGGCGCATTCTCCAGAAATCTCTCGAACCGCTTCGCGCAATTCCTCTGTTGATGCGTCCCGCGCCTGCATTGTATGCGCCGAGTGCAAGATACCAGTCACCGAAATGATCATAAAGATCGCGTAAATGTCGAGCCGCAGCACGGGTCGCTTTTTCGACATCACGGCGTTCATCGTACCACCAGTCGACATTCAATCCGTACATACGTCCTGTACTTCTTATAAACTGCCAGATACCGACCGCGCCCGCCCATGATCGCGCCTGCGGATTGAGTCCGCTCTCCATCATTGTCAGGTAAATCAACTCTGCGGGAACTCCCTCCTCTTCAAGTATCGGCGCCATTATCGGGAAGTACTTTCCTTTCCGGTAAAGCCAGCGTTCAAAATGTTCTCGCCCTCTTCCTTTTTGATAAAAGGCGAGATTCCTCTCAACGTGTTCGTTAATTTCAAGAGGAATGGTCGTTGTTATTGTTTCAGCTTCATCGACGATGACATCGTCGGTTTCGATTAAATCGACTTCCACGGAGAGTTTTTCACGCAATGCAAATATCGAACTTTCCGGACCGAGCTCATCAATTAATGCAATGTAGCGTTCGTAATCTTCTATGATTCTGTGCGACAGGACGATAAAATCTTCTTTTTCCTCGGCGTCGAGGTGATAGCTGATCTCGTTTAATTGTTCAATCGCCTCTTCAAACAATGATTGCGCTTGCAGTGTATCGCCTTGCGTAACCGCATGTTGTGCATTGATATAAATCAGATGAACGGCTTTCAACATATCGTCGAGAAGTATCTCATCCTCGTAATATGCAGTGTCGGGTTCTTCTGTGTGAGTAATTTCCGTCTCTTCAACGGTTACTTCTGTCTTTGTTATTTCTTTTTGCGTGGATGAAAAAAAAGAGCAGCCGGTAAAAAATAATATACCGATAAGCGATAGGTGGAATGGTAACCGATTCATCTACAATCTCCGTGTGTTAATGTGTGAATATCTATATTAATAACTACAATATATAAACGCGGGTTAAAAATGTATGTCCCAGATCACAGGCAGGACAATAATAATATGAATATGAATTTAAATATAATACTGAGTTGTCTCAAATTCAAGTGCCACTAATATAATTCAAAATAATAATTCATAACGGTATATTACCGTGTTTTTTCTTGGGATTACGATCGACTTTGGTATCAAGCATGGTCAATGCACGGATCAGTCTCGGCCGGGTTTCTGTCGGTTCGATCACATCATCGACATACCCGCGCTCGGCGGCAATAAACGGGTTTGCAAATTTTTGACGAAACTCATTTACTTTTTGTTCAAGGGCTTTCTCTTTATTCTCCGCCTTGTCAATCTGTTTTTTGAATATTATCTCCACCGCTCCCTGCGGACCCATTACCGCTATTTCCGCCGAAGGCCAAGCATAATTAACATCGCCGCGAATATGTTTTGAATTCATAACATCGTAAGCGCCGCCGTATGCTTTCCGTGTTATAACTGTTATTTTCGGTACGGTCGCTTCACAGAAAGCATATAATAACTTTGCGCCGTGTTTAATGATGCCCCGCCATTCCTGCTCCGTTCCCGGTAAAAAACCCGGGACATCTTCAAAAACAACGAGCGGTATATTAAAAGCATCACAGAATCTGACAAAGCGCGCCCCTTTTATCGACGAGTCAATATCGAGCACCCCCGCAAGTACTGCCGGTTGATTTGCAATAATCCCCACGGAACGGCCTCCTAAACGTCCGAATCCGACGACGATATTAGGTGCATACAACGAATGCACTTCAAAAAACTCATTAGTATCCAGAATCGCCGTAATGACGTCTTTCATATCATAAGGTTTGTTCGGGTTATCGGGAATGATGGATTGTAATTTTTTTTCCGATCTGTTGGGATCATCATCCGTCTCTACAAACGGCGGGTCCTCAAGATTATTAGATGGAATATAACTCACCAGTTTCCGAACATTTTGCAGGCATTCGATTTCGTTCTCACAGGCAAAGTGAGCCACTCCGCTTTTTGTCGCGTGCGTTACTGCACCGCCTAAATCTTCAAACGACACATTTTCGTGGGTGACGGTCTTGACCACGTTCGGTCCGGTTACGAACATATGGCTGGTGTTCTTGACCATCAGAATAAAATCGGTGATTGCGGGTGAATAAACGGCGCCTCCCGCACAGGGTCCCATTACAGCCGATATCTGAGGTATAACTCCGGAGGCGAGTGTGTTTCTTAAGAAAATATCCGCATATCCGCCGAGACTTACCACTCCTTCTTGTATTCGCGCACCACCCGAATCGTTCAGCCCGATTACCGGAGCACCTACTTTTATCGCAATGTCCATAATCTTGCAAATTTTCTCGGCGTGCGCTTCGGAGAGCGAGCCGCCAAAAACGGTAAAATCCTGACTGAACACAAATACTTTTCTTCCGTCAATGGCGCCGTGTCCGGTAACGACGCCATCGCCGAGATATCTTTGTTTTTCAAGTCCGAAATCATGCGACCGGTGCCGGACGAGCATATCTATCTCTTCGAAACTTCCTTCATCAAGCAATATATCCAATCGCTCGCGTGCGGTAAGCTTTCCCTTTTCATGCTGTACTTGAATTCGCTTCTCACCGCCGCCGAGTTTTGCTTCTTCTTTTAACTTGCGTAGTTGTTCTAATTTATCATTGCTCATAAAGTATTTATCTCATTTTATTAAAAAATATGACACTTGTTATGATAATTATTTACTATCTGATAATCAATGATTGAGAATATGTTGGTTTATAGCATTTTCGATTTATATTCAAACAGATATTTGTTCGGCATCAAATGCTATCTAATGCTTGTTCTCAGGTTGGGTTCGCCTGTGAAAAGATTTATAGTAACTAAGCATATTTTGTTGAATACGTTGCCATGAAGTAGAAAGTAGTATAATAATTGAGAGTTGGCGACCTTGAAGATTTTGTTGATACTTTAAGTTTTGGTCTATAGACAGTATCTACAGTATGCTCTGTCAAATATTGACGAAGAGGCGCCGGCGTTCCTTGGTCAAATAGAATTTTCAATAGCATTGCAATTTTCCCATTTGCTCATGGTACTCACCTATTATGAGATGTTTAAGAACTATTACATTTACATTAAACTCTAATTTAGTTGGAACAAAATCAACTTTTCAAACGGTTGTCTCCCGTGCATACGCCGGGCTTTCCGAATCTTCCCCTTCTATCCCGACCTTCCGGATTCCTTTCGCCTCAAGAAATTCCCCGATACGTTCTTTAGTTCTATGGAATACCAGGTACATATTCGGAATTACAAACAACGTCAGGAACATCGCAAAAATTAATCCCCCGATCACGGAAACGGCGAGCGGCTGTAACGTTTCTGAACCCTCTCCGATCCCGAGTGCAAGAGGCGACATACCGACGCATGTGGTGATAGTCGTCATCAAGATCGGGCGCAGACGTAATGGACCTGCAGCTTTAACGGCATCGATCGGCGACATACCATGATCACGCCGCATCATTTCTATAAACTCGACAAAAACGATCGAATTATTCACCACGAGACCGGCAAGCAAAATAATGCCGAGCAGCGCAGTTGCAGCGAGAGGAATATTTGTAATGTACAAAGCCGCCACTACTCCGACAAGCGCAAACGGGATCGTAAGCATAATGACAAAGGGATTCAGAAGCGATTCGTATAGTATCACCATAACTACATATACAAGAAACACTGCAAGCAAAATCATCATAAACAACTGCTGGTTACTCTCCCGCCGTGCTTCTTCCTGACCGCTGAAGGTTGTCCGGTAACCGTCGGGCAATACCATACCTGCAAGCGCAATACGAGCATCTTCGGTTACCTCGGCAACCGATCGGTCGGTCCCCGAAACGTTTCCGGATACCGAGACCATTCGTGTTTGGTTGAGCCGGTCGATGCTCACCGGTCCGACCCCTTCCTCGATGCGCGCGACATTTCGCAACGGCACGGGCGACATTCCCTGCGGATACAAAACGATTTGATCGAGATCCCGAATACTGCGCACCTGATCCCGGTCGTAAAGTACACGAATGTCATATTCACGTGCGCCCTCAATGTAGCGGCTTGCGATTGAGCCATCGATTGCAGTACGGACGGTTTGACCGATATCGCGCATCGATAATCCAAGCTCCGCCGCCCTCTCGCGATCAATTTGAATCTGCAATTCCGGTCGTGCTTCTTCGATGGATTTTTCTAAACCCGATAATCCTTCAATACCCTGTAAGTTTAAAATAATATCGTCGGCAACTTGTGAAAGCATCCGGAGATCGTCGCCGAATATATTGATGTCGACATCATCGCCCGACCCGCCGAACCAAAGACCGGGAATCCCCATCTTTCGAACGTTAATACGTGCATCGGTAAAGTTTGCCTGTGCAACCTGCTGCCGTAATGCGGCAATCCATTCGTCGCTTGTAATTCGCCGATCCTGCAATGGCGCCAGTTGAATATCCAGCGACCCCCGCGTCGGAAATTCCGCGGTTGCACTCGACCACATACGACCGCCGGCAACGGTAAACACCGACTCTACGGCAGGCATTTCACCTATCATACGCTCGAGTTCCGTTGCAAGATAGTTGTTATCTTCAAGCGAAGCAGTCGGCGGCAGATCATAACGGATTGAAATTCGTCCGTCATCCATTGACGGGAGAAATTCACCGCCGAGATCGCTCCACAGGTACATCGCACCGACAAAGAGAACTATAGCTGATGTTATTACCCATCCCCGACGCCGGATGGTGAAATCGAGCATTCGCCTGTAAACTTCTACGGATCGTTGAAATCCTCTATCGAATAAATCGAAAAATTTATTCTGTTTACCGGATTTTTTAGATTCGAATTTAAATAGTTGCGCCGACAACATCGGCACGAGTGATAACGCTACCAATAAGGAAGCAATTATCGCAAACGAAATTGTCAGGATCAGTTCGGTAAATACCATCGATGCGAGTCCGGCTATCATTAAAAACGGCAACACCGATGCAAGATTTGTTGTGGTTGCCGCAGTAACTGCAGAAGAAACCTGGTTACTGCCTATATGGGATGCTTCCACCGGATCTTGATGCTCCTTTTGAACACGCGATATATTTTCAAGCATCACGATCGAATTATCCATTAACATACCGACGCCGAGAGCAAGACCACCGAGTGAGATAATGTTTAATGTTAGATTGCCGAGTCCCATCATCACAAATGTCGCAAGGATGGCAATGGGAATAGAAGTAGCAATGATAAAAGTTCGACGAAAACTACCGAGGAATAACCCGACGATCAACATCGCAAGCGAACCGCCGACTATCGCCGCCGTTGATACACTTCCGATTGAGTTTCTGATAAACTGGGATTGATCTGTTATGACCGATAGCTCGATATTTGCCGGCAGCACATTATTTTCTTCGAGGAATGCAATTTGATCGAAAATTCCGTTTGCGACTTCAACTGTATTTCCTGTCGGCTGCTTAAACAGTGTTACTTTAATGCTCGGTACACCGTTCAACCGGGCAAAGATGCGTTGTTCACGATGAGTGTCCTGCACATCGGCTATATCTCGTAGGCGTATACGATCCGTGGTAATGTTTGAAGAGCCGGAGCCTGCAATCGCTCCGGAGGTTCGTTGAACACGAATACGTGTATCTTTTATATCATCCAACGACGAAAACCTACCTAATGTACGGCTTGCGTACTCACGGGATCCGGCAATAACGCGTCCGCCGCTGGCGTCAATGTTATCATCGCGTAGCGCCTGTATAACCTGAGAAACAGAAAGTCCGTACCCTTCGAGTCGCCGTTTATCCATAATAACATGAATTTCACGCTGCAAACCACCGGCTACGTCGACCGATGCAACTCCGGGAATGGTAAGAAAATAATTGACAAATTCCTCTTCCGCCCATCTTCGTAGTTGTACCGGGTCTACTACATCGGAGTAGAGTGCAATTTCAACGATAGGGCGTTGCGTCGGATCAAATTTAAAGATCATTGGAGGATCGATATCTTGCGGCAACCTTCCCCTTGCTCGATCAAGCTGCGTGCTTGCATCCCTGAGGGCAAGATCAATATCCTTTCCGTAATCGAACCGCAACCGCACGTTCGACCTCCCCTCCTGTGCACTGCTCGATATCTCAACGACACCCTCGGTCGTTGCCATACGCGATTCAAGAATTTTGGTGACGGTCTCCTCCATTACCTCCGGATCGGTGCCCGGATAATTGACAACAGCCATTACAACCGGATAAACAATTTGCGGCAGTAAATCAACAGATAATGTTGTAAAGAAAAAGATACCGAGAACGACTATTACCGAAACTATCGCAAGCGATCCCAGCGGATGCCGGATCGACCACGAACTAAAACTTCTTTTTTCCAGATATTTTTTCATACTCCCTTACCTATCAGTCATTAATTGTACCGGAACTCTGTCACGGAGCGATCCTGCCCCGCGTACAACTACTTTCTCGTTTTCCGAGATACCTTCAATTATTTCTATGTACTCCTCAGTACGCATTCCAATGTCAACGTTTCTAAAATGCGCCGTGTCATCGTTAACAACATAAACATACCGCTCTCCTTGCGGATTGGTCATAACCGCATTCACCGGAACAACAAGAACGTTTTCACGGCGTTGCGTCTGGAATTCGACCCGTGCAAATAAACCGGGGAAAAGCCGCTCATCTTTGTCAATAAGTTCAACTTCGACCGGTATCAGCCGTGTATTCGGGTCGGCGGCGGGAAAAACTCTTCGAATGCGTCCTCTGAATGTATCTCCTCTGTAAGCATCGACCTGAATATTAACTTCATCACCACGGCTAAGATATGGCGCTTCTAGCTCCGAAACGTTCACGAGTATAACCAGGTCTTCAAGATTGGTAACGGTAAGCAGATGTTCTCTTTGCGAAGCAATGTCACCGCGATCGACGCCTCTATATGTCACAACACCACTGATAGGAGCGCGAATAGTCGTATATTCATAAAGCGCTCGACGATATTCATAACGCGACTCGGCAATTTGCGCCTGTGTTACGATGTTTTGATATTCTTGTTCGGAAATGAGATTCCGCTCATAGAGCTGTTCGGCGCGTTCGAGATTTCGTTCCGCTTCCCGGTAGCTCGCTTCGGCTTCGCGATATTGTGCATGAGGAACCGATTCATCGAGTTGAATGATGATCTCTCCTTCGCGCACCCGGTCGCCCTCTTCTACTTCGATGATATTTATCTTTCCTTCGGTTTGTGCAATGACGCGGACTTCATTTCGCGACGTTATGGTCCCCGACGACAGTAGTGATGCTGCCAAAGTTTGACGATCGGGTATACTTACTTCTACACGAGGCGCCGGAGGTCCGGTTTGCTGGTCTCCCGTACTATCGCTTGAACATCCCGAAAGAAATACCACCAATGCAATGACCGATATGTACAATATAATCCTATAAACCATGTAATTATGTCCTGTCTAATCGTATAAATACTATTAATGAAACACTCTACTCACTCACGATTTCCGCTTATTCATAGCGGAGGGAATCGATAACATTTTGCTTTGCAGCTTTCTGCGCCGGATACATACCGAAGAAAATACCGATAGAGGCGGCAAATGCAAAACTTAAAATCACGGCTTCGATTAGAATTACCGTGTTCCATCCCGCAAACCGCGCGAGTAAATCCGACGCGAATATGCCGGCGCCGATTCCTATTAAACCGCCGATAATGCTCAGCATGATAGCTTCAAGCAAGAATTGCATCAACACATCGCGCCGTCGCGCGCCAACCGCTTTACGAATTCCGATCTCACGTGTACGTTCGGTAACAGAAACGATCATAATATTCATAATACCGATACCGCCGACGATCAGCGATACACCTGCTATACCGGCAAGCAGGAATGAAAAAGTTCGTTGTGTATCCTGAAATGTCGATATCAAGTCTGCCTGATTTCGTATTCTAAAATCATTATCCTGATCGGGGCGCAAACGGTGTTCACGCCGTAATACACGTTCGACATCGATTGTTGCAATTTCCATAGATTCCTGATCGCTCACCTGAATAATGATATTGCTCAGATGGTCCCTGCCAAGTAATCTCCGTTGTGCTGTCATAAGCGGAATGAAGACCTGTTCATCGGGGTTTCTCCATCCGCCCGTACCTTTTTCTTCAAGCACACCGATTACCTGGAACCGCTGTCCGGCAATGCGAATAGTTTCACCGACAGCCGAGCCGCGGCCGTATAATTCCGTAGCAATAGCCGACCCAAGCACAGCTACTTTAGCCGCCGCCCGGTTTTCACTGTCGGTAAAAAATCTGCCATCAACCGGTGGGTGGTTTCTGACCATGTCATATAGAGGAGTCGTTCCGACAATATTTGCATTCCAGTTACGGTTGAGGTACTGTACCTGAAGATTTCTTGACATTTCGGGTATTACTGCTTCAACAAATTGCGCACCTTCGAGGATCGCATCGGCGTCAGAGACATATAAACGTGCAGTTCCGCCGGTCCTTACTGCATGCCCTCCACCGCGTGCTGCACCCGGATTAACAGTCAATAAATTACTTCCCATTGCCTCAAGCCGTTCCTGCACCGAGCGTTGTGCGCCTTCTCCGAGGCCAATCATTGTAATAACCGCACCGACGCCAATTATAATACCAAGCATGGTAAGAAGTGAACGAAGTTTGTTTGCCCACAGTGCTGCAAGTGCTGTATAGAAGCTTTCAACAATACTGAACATTACTAATCTCTCCCTGATTTTAGTTACTAAATCCGCCGAAACCACTTCGACCGCGCATCCGTTGCTGCCACTCAAGCGCTGCCTGGCGGGCACGGCTCGTTGTTCTCACCACGATTTCCTCGCCTCCCTCCAGTCCGTCCACGATCTCGGTAAAATCAAAATTACTAATGCCCACTATTACTCTTATTGGTTTTACTTCTTCGCCGTCTTTCACCATTACAATTTTCATATTCGAACGATCAACACCTTCAGGCAAACCGCGCATTGCCATCGGCTCACCATCGCCGCGTTGCTGCATCATCATCGCCGGATCGACAAGCGCTTCATTCGGTACTTTTACGATATTGTGTTTGCTTGCAATCTCGAGCTCAACGTCGGCAGACATACCGGCTTTTAAAAGACTTCCCTCGTTGGGCACGAGAATAGTCACACGAAATGTCGTAATATTCTGCTCCGTCCTTCCTTGCGGTGAAACACGTATTACCTCGCCGGTAAACAATTTATCCGGATAGGCGTCTGCAATAATTCGTGCTTTTTGTCCCGAGCGTACTCTTCCGATATCCACTTCGTCGACATTCGCTTTGACGTGTACATATTCCATATCGGCAACGGTTGCAAGCAGGGTGCCGCCGCCGACAGTTGTTACCCCGGAAGATATGATTTGACCAATCTCGACATCTTTCGTTAGCATAATACCGTCAATGGGAGCGCGAACAATGGTTTCCTCCATTCGTTCTTCAGCAAGCTGAAGTGAGGAATTTGCGCGAACGAGCTGCGAGCGTGCGCGTACTTCTTCAACCCTGACACGATCCATTTCTTCTGCGGAAATTAAGCCGCGCTCAAATAGTTGTTCGGACCGTTTTAGATTGTTTTGCGATTGCGTGAGATTTGCCTCTGCAACCATCAAATCCGCGCGTGCCTGCTCGAGATCGTTGCGAGCGACGCTCTGATCGAGTCGTGCTATCAATCCTCCGCGTCTGACCAGATCGCCCTCTTCGACAGACATCTCTTCAATTTGACCGCTTGCCTTCGACTTGATCTCGACCCTGTTGATCGGTTCAACAACACCGTTTGCCGATACGAGCACTTCAAGGTCTCCCCGCTCAACCGTAAGCACACGTTCATAGACAGGAGATGCCTGATCTGCTTTCGAGTCTCCGCCAAAGAATGCCGACCATAAAAAGAATAGAGCAATCCCTATCACTCCAACTACAACAATCCATTTTGTAGCTTTCATACTTCTTTCTCTCCTCCAAAAAATTATCTGTGTTTCCTGCGTTTTTTCATATATTCCGAATACTCCTCGAGGAATTTTTCATACTCCGCAAGCTGCTCCTGCATCAATATGGAACGAACTTCATCCTGTAAACTATCAATGTGCGCCCTGAATTGTTTTCGGTATTGAGAGTGAAGTTCGCTCATCTTGTCGTGACTTTCCTCTACCAATGCATCATATTTGACAATCTGTTCCTCGTTTAAGTTTAATCGGTCTTTTACATATTCCGATACATTGCCGTATGGAGATTTGTGTTCTTTTCGTGCTTCGGCGTCGCTCATTATAGTGGACAAAGAGAAGCCAGCAACGGCGCCTAATAAAAAAGTCACCGCTATAAGAACAAGCGCTCTTAGTTTATTTCGTTTCATAGTTGTGTACTATTATTTTGTAAATAAGTTTATCGTAGTGTGAGTAAAAGTGAAACTACGTCGTCATGCGTAATCTCTTCTTTTTCAAGCACCTCGCTCTCGACTCCATTTGTAATAACGAGTTCATCGACAATCAGAATGTCTATTGCCCCGTCCTCAGGGAAAAACATTATAGCCATCAATATGAGGACGAGCGTGGTGACGGTCGCAACTACCTTCCTGCTCAGCCCTATTATATCTTCAAGTAATCCCATCTCTCCATACCCGCTAACCTCGTCCATCACCTGTGCGGTAAACGCAGGAGATAGATGTACGGCTTCGGGTTTAAATTTCTTAATAACCTCACCGGTAGTTTTGAATTCCTGCAACAACGATGAACATTTTGAACATGTTTTGATGTGATCCTGCATAGAGCGAATCTCATCCGGTCCGCCCTCGTCATCTATAATCGTTGATATCAAATCCTCACCGGGAGGACACCGCTTTATGTTGTCATTTGTTTTCATACATCACCTCGTAATGCGGGTGTGAGTATTTTTTTAAGCTCCGACCGCGCCCTGAACAGGCGCGATTTTACCGCCGGTATACTGATCTCCATTACGTTCGCTATTTCTTCGTAACGTAATCCCTCTAACTCGCGCAACACTAAAATAGTCTTTGACTCGTTCGATAATTTTGAAAGCCCCCACTCGACCAGTTCTTTTACTTCACGCCGGTTAAATTCTTCGGGAACCTTAGCGCTCGAATAACTCGTACCCCGTAATCTCCCCAGGAGCCACTCATCGATTCCGTCAAGTGAGAGAATTCTCCTGAGCTTTTTCTTCCTGATATAATCTATCGAGTGATTTACGGCTATTCGATATAACCACGTCTGTAGCGTTGAATCGAATTTAAACCGCGGAAGCGATCCGTATGCTTTTATAAAAACGTCTTGAGTCAGATCTTCGACGTCAGCTTTGGATTCTACCATTGAATAAATCACGCGCGCAATTATATCTTTGTACCGATCTACAATATGCCGATAGGCATTGGTGTCGCCTTCGATACACTTTCGCACGAGCGAGAAATCGTCCATTATGCCGTTCCTGTTTCCCGCTTCATCAATGTATTTGACGAAAAATAAATGTAAAAGTTTCCGGGATACATACTTTAAATCGTAAAAAAGGAGTGTTTAATCTTATATAGACGGATTTACCCAAAAAACGGATGGATTGGTCAGTTCTCTACCCGTATCCGTTAAAATTTTACTCTATTACTTGATCTATGGTCCCACCACCAACTACATCGTCTCTCTCATAAAATACAACACTTTGGCCGGGAGTTATAGCGCGTTTCGGTTCATCGAAAACCACCTTGACACTATTATTTCCACCATCATATACAACTGCTTCACTGCCATCGTCCTTATAGCGTATTTTTGCCGTAACTCTCCGCCCCTCGCCCCAATCGCTATATTTGATCATATTCACATCACGGGCGATCATTTGCGTATGCATGAGATCGGTGTGTTTCCCCACTTCTATCGTGTTACTCTTATAATCGATCTTAGTCACATATACCGGTTCCGGGGTAGATAATCCAAGACCCTTTCGCTGTCCGATGGTGTAAAACGGAAACCCCTTATGCTTGCCGATTACTTCGTCTTCCATTACAATATCTCCTCCGTCAACTCGCTCCTTAAGACCTTCAACATTATTTTTCAAGAAACGATTGTAATCATTATCGGGAATAAAGCAGATTTCATAGGATTCACTTTTAGACGCTGTTCGCAATCCGAACTTCTCCGCAAGCTGACGAACCTCCGGCTTGGTCAAATGACCGAGCGGAAATATCGTTCTGCTCAATGATTCCTGCGTCAATGTCCACATTGCATACGATTGATCTTTATTTGCATCCTTTCCGCGCGATACAACATACCGCCCCGATTGCTCGTCATTACGCACCTGTGCAAAGTGTCCGGTTGCAATATATTCCGCACCGATGAGATCGGCTTTTTTGAGCATCTCCTCCCACTTGATCGTACGGTTGCAAATAACACAAGGATTGGGCGTTCGACCGCTAAGATATTCATCGACAAAATATTGGATCACGTTTTTATCAAACGGCTCGGTAAAGTCGACGACATAATGCGGAATACCGAGCTTATCGCACACCAATCGCGCATCGTTAATGCCGTCCAGAGAGCAGCAACTCGACTCGTTGCCGATATTCCCGCCGACATCCTCATAACGGTATGTCTTGATGGTAACCCCGATCACGTTATAGCCCTGCTCAACAAGCACGGCAGCGGAGACGGAGCTGTCAACGCCGCCGCTCATTCCAACCAGGACTGTTGTATTTTTACCGTTTGACTTCATAGTGATTTGTTAAACCAACCAATGAGCTGTCCATGTTTCGATGTTTCAAAATGATTTGCTAGTCCTAATGCCATTAATGGGTAGAACATTCCATAATAAATCCTATTAACTGCTGACCGAAATCTATTGTTATCAATGAGAACCAAATAATATAACATCCTTTACCGGCTTCTCATAGTTTTTAAATAAATACTTTTTCAAATCCGTCAATATTTTTTTATTATTGTTCATCATTGTCATTCATCCTCGTGTTCCTGATTCTTGCTTTAATTCCCTGTGTTCTGGTTTTAAGCCGTGATAAAGAACGTCTGGGTCAATGTCTGCGTTGTTCTCCCAAACAATCGTGCCCATGCGTTTATCAACTTTTACAGAACGAAACATATCTGGATTGCTTCGTATCGGCTTAAATATGGGGCCCCGTAAATAAGGCTCAAGATCCATATCCCTTTGAGTACCATCAGTAAATTCTAATCGTACCCAAAAATCATTCAGTACTTCAACAGATTTGATACGGACAAGTCGTTCTATTTTCATCATAACTCCTTCTTAAACAAGCGGTTCAATGTCATTCAATTCCTCACCTCGTCGTGCCAGTAACCAATTTTCCCACAATCCATCACGATGGAGATCAGCCCACTCAATTACCATGTTATGGACACGGCGTGGAAGTTGGCCAACATATACCCGCAGAGTGTCGATTTCATACAATGCTTCATCTCCACTGTACTCCGCGTGAAAGTGAGGCGGTGCATGATCGTTATAGTGCATATAAATTTCAATACCGTAAAACCGACTCACACAAGGCATTATTTTCTTATTATCCCAACTGATTTAAACAAATGATTAATATAATAAATTCCGTGAAATTATGATATATCAGAACCGTGCATCGATTTGCATCAGGACAACCCCGAGCGCCGAACCATCGGTTTCCTGAAAACCGCTGCCGATAAATTCTCCGTCGCTTCTAAAAAGCTCATTGTATTTTATCGATATGGTAAAATTATCGAATGGCGTATACTGAGCGCCAAATGAGAGCACGGCGCCCTGACCGTTTAGAAGAACGGTACGCACTCTCCCCGGCATATCATATTCGGAGGTATATAGGCGCGAATCGAATGATTCCGTTCCGAATAAAAGATATCGTGCATTAATCCGAAGATTACTTCGTGCATTCCACCGGACATCGGCGGCGACATACGAACCGGTTTCGCCGTCGCCAAATGTGGAATAAGAAACAAAAACCTTTTCATATTGTAAACGTAATCGAAACGACCTGTGCGGATCGGTGATGAAGTTGATGCGAACGTTATTCTGAATGCGATCTGCGAGTGTACGCTCGTTAATACCATCCAATGATTCAACAACCGGTATAGCACGGGAACGCCGGCGTGCTCTCGTATCAAACATTGTTGCCGCGCCGACCGGATATTCCACGCGCAATAATACATCGCTGCCGTTTACCGGTAGTCCCGGTGAACGAAAATCGTTCGCAAACGAATACAAATCAAAATATCCTTCGAACAAATGACGCGGTGCAGGGCGAAATCGCACACCGAGATATACGCCGTGTTCGTCATCCGCAGGACCCCTTCGTTCCGAGAACGGAAAACCGTACATACTTATATACTCCGAAGGATACGAACGGTACACAAATGATGCGTCCACCCCCTGTGCTACGGGAATCGTAACGCCCGTAATGATTGCAATATCTCTCACGGGCAGCCGCGTCGCCGCTTCTCCGAATAAAGCAATGTTCCGGTAGTTCACTATCCAATCTATACTGCCATGATCGTTTCTCTCGCCGGCAAACCGTGATAGAACATCCGGTTTGAATTCCCGATTATACCGTAACGAATATGCCGTTAACCCGATAGTGATGTTCCGGAAAAATGATTGTCGAAGATGAGCGCCGAACAATGTTTCTGTAAGTGCATTCCTCTTTTCGCGGTCGGTTTCCGTTCGGTAAACTGGGTAGGTAATCAACGTTCTGACCGATCCATCATCGTACACTGTTGCAGCACGCGGAGTGTGTCCATAAAAAAATATCGCTTCGGTTGAGGAGAGATTAAACGAGACCGTTCCCCCTCTGAAACGGTAATGTTCCGAACGCGACGCCGCCGGGCGCACACCTGCGGATCGTCGTATCACCCCACGCGCCGGGTTTCCGCTTTTTGCTATCCCGAACCCCGACCACAACAGCAACCCCTGTCCGAGATGCAGTCGATAATCACCGACCGTCACATGTATCTTCTTACGAAAGAATCTCAGAGAGATATATCCGGAACTTCTCTCGGTTAACGATCTTTCACCGGCCGATTTGGCAATAATAAGCCCGCCATATATCGATGGAGTTAGCCCGATCAATACCCGCTGATAAGTTGTAAGCGGAGACCCGAGATAGTGATTTTCCCTGTAACCACGGCGTTCATGAATCTCGGACGAAAAATGTGATCGTAAAGTAATCTGCGGAATAAAGCGGCGTCGAACTATATCCGGTATCCCGATATAAATAAAATTCAGTAATAAATGAACACGCTCACGACCAATGCCGTCAACTGAATATAAATCCGATTGTGTATCATACCTGCCGCGTTCCTCTCTTGTTGCAATTATTCTACCGATCTCATGTTCATTTAAAAAAGGGAGCGTTCCGAGTTCCGATCGCGTCGCGGAGTTAATGTCTATCGGAACCTCCCGCAGAGATTCAACGTAATCGATCAATTGATCCGCGTCATCCGCTTCCAGCTCCGTTGTGATCTCCTCGATATAAGAGATATAGGCGCTCCGAACGGAATCCTGCACCGATGAGCCGGCGTGTTCCTGCGCTTGCACAGTATAGCAAATCAACAGCGCACAAAAACTAATCGCCGCCGGGATGAAAATGCCGCCGCCGGTATTCGAGAATATTTGCAATTGTTCTTTCACCTATTCCCTGAACATTTTGAATGTCATGCAGTGTCTGAAACGGACCGTTATCATATCTGAAAGAGATAATTCGTCTTGCCATAACGGCGCCGATTCCGGGCAACCCGATTAATTCGGTTTCGTTTGCGGTATTTAAAAATTCTAGTAACGATTGTATAACGGGATCCTGAATTCTTGGAATAAATTCGGTATCCAGCAGAAGCTGTTCAATTGCAAGAGAAGGACGTATACCTACCGCAGGTACAATCTCCGGCGGGACGGAACGTCTTTGTTCTCTGCCCGACGATAACCTAAATGTTACCGTAATGAAGTGCGTTTGCCCGAGTTCAAGATGCCATTGAAGTGCATAATCTACCTGTATGTTCCGATGCACAAGCGAAAACCCACCGGTAGCCCTCGCCGGTCTATCGTTCATGCCTGCGCGAACAATAAAATATTCCGTTAGAAAATACTCCGCACCGAAACGAAACTCCGGATCGAACAGTATATCTTTTTCTACTTCAGCAGCTATATTGATCATCGGGTGCGGGCGATATAGCAATCCTGCGCGAATAACCTGCGGAAGCTTATTTTCATGAGCGCCAATTGCCGGTCGGTTAATGTTGGACACGACAAAACCCGTAGACAGCTTCTCCGTTATATCCGCACGAACACCGGCAGTAATACCGGCGGTAGACGCGCTTCCATATCGTTCAATTGACAGATAATACCAGTTTATTGTACCGCCCACAGCCAACCGGTCGCCGACCGGGCGCGCGGCGGAAAAGGCTACGGTTGTTTCGGCGTAAAGATCGAACCCGAATCGATGTATTGCAGCCGCTGCGGCGCCGATTGACGAGGGGAAAATCAACGTTGCAGCAGAGGACTGAAGCTCTGATAGCGCGAATCTTCCCGGGATATAAGCAGCCGATGCACTTATATTGTTAATTGATGCATACATTGCGGGATTAACCAATGCAGCCCACGGGTCGTTTTGAAGCAACAAACCCGATCCGCCATAAGACGCCGGACGCGCGCCGAGGACGTGCTGCTCAAACTGTGCAAAAGTCCTTTGAAAACCGCACGTAATCATAATAATCCCGAGTAGTAGAAACAAACCGCTTTGCTTGACCGTCGTATACATTATTTATATATTATATTAATGTGATTTTATACAAATATATAGACGCCATTAAAATGTTAAAAAAATATAAACTACTTTTACTGTTTCCGGTTTTATTATTTCTATTTCCGCCGGGACTTAACGCCGGCGAACTGGATGTCCGGCTATCCGTCGAACTTAGAAATTTACCGACCGCCCATCGCGAGTTGCTGGAAAACGATTTCGAGGATAAAGTAAGCAACTACTTATCCCGGCGATGGACCGATATCGATTTCGGCAACGAACAGATACCCGTCGAGATCAGCATTTTCTTTCAGAGCGCAACCCCTGATTACCGTTATTCAGCCCAGATCGTCCTTGTCAGCTCCCGTCCGATATATAATCAAGGAAGAAATACCGGGATTGTCCGTATCAGCGACGAGAGCTGGGAGTTTTCGTTGCCTCCCGGCAAACCGTTACTCTACGACGAATACAGTTTCGATGGTCTTACATCATTATTAGATTTTTATGCATACCTAATTATCGGTTTGGATTTTGACACATACGAGCAGCTTGGCGGCACGTCGTTTTTCGAGCGAGCCGCCGGCATTGCACGCGTTGCACAACGTTCGGGCGGAAAGGGTTGGGAACGGGCATCGACCGGCTACAGCAAATTAGGATTTGTCGAAGATCTGCTTTCGTCACGAAATCAAAAATTCCGCGAGGCAGTATTTCATTATCACTACAACGGACTTGACCTGCTCACGGTCGATCAAAGCCGGGCGCTCGAAAGTATTGTCGAAGCGATCGACATATTCGCCGAATTACGAAGCAACGATCCCCGGAACCTCCCCGTCCGGATGTTCTTTGATTCAAAGCACAGTGAAATCGCAGATGTACTCCTTGACTACCCCGATCGGTCGATTTATGATAGGTTGGGTAGTATCGATCCTTCACACAGAACTGTGTATGACGAATATAGAATGAAATAATTTTGAAAAAGTCAAGACCGGATTAAAAAAATAATTAGATTTTTTACCGCGCTAAGGGTTTTTCATTATCAAAGATAAATTGATATCTTCCGAGAAACCTTACAAATCCTGACCTACCTGATCATAAATTGAATATACTCCAGTGCGTCGATGATATCTCTGATATCGTGACGACTTCGAACGGTAAAGTCCTGTGATTCGATTCGCCGCTCCAGTCTTCGATCCCTATACTGCTCAATACCTCCGGGAGAACTGATTTCCACAGTATTACCGTGACCGGTTGTCACTTCGAAACCCAGAATAGTAATTCGTTCGCGGGAACCGGTTCGGAATCTGCTCTCGCGTATAGGCACTTTGTATATACTCCGGGAAGCGTTGACGGTCATTACCCCGTTTTCGTCAATGTCCGTGATGATCGAAATTTCCAGCCGGTCGTTTATGTACTTGACCGCCTCTTCGACACTGCGAAAATCCCACTGGTGAGATCTTTTCGCGGCGAGAATCTCCTCAATCTCCGCTCCGGTCTGCCCCAACAATGTACTTTTTATGGTGTACAGAGCACGTACGGCCGGTCTTGCCCTGTTGAAGGAATGAACGTTGAACTCAGCCCTGGGCACATATCGATCATATCGATCCGATTCATCATCGGAGACACGAAGACACCATTCTCCGTAGACGCGCACCTTGCCGTCGCCCGACCAGTCATACGCGGCGAACTCTGCTTCTTTCATATCTACCCGGTAAAGTCTGGACGGAGCGTTGATGGTCATTATCCCGTTTTCGTCAATATCGAGTATAACCGACAGAGCAAAGTTATCGTTTATATAGGAGATTGCCTCCTGTATCGTCCGGTATTCCGGTGCCCTATCTGTAACCGGGAGCGCAGTGTTCATCAATTGCCGGCCGGGATCGTCCTTCGTGAAAAGATCGCGGATCCGTCTGAAAGCATCAATTGTTTCCAGAGCCATGCGCCTGGACGGGCTGGTAAAGGATCGCCTGTGAGACACTTCGGTGAGTCTGCCGCTCTCGAAGATTTTGATATTGTAATCTCCCGCCACGCGCACGCGCCGACCGCTGGCGTTATAATTGAAAGCAACTTCCTGAATGGGAAACTCTATGATCCGTCTGGGAGTCACAATGCGAACCGTTCCTCTGTCGTCGATGCGGGCAATCTGGGAATGAGATAATCTGGAATTGATCAGGTCGATTTCATTTTCCAGTTCGGTGCGAAAGGAACTTTCATTCGACCATAACAAGGATGAAAAAAATAGAAAAAACAGTACAATCGTCAATCGTTTCATGAGATCATACCTCCGATGGGCGATTTTCCGCCCGTTTTGATAGTAGATCGGGCGGTCATCCCGCCCCTGTTTATGTAATAGCATATACGGATAGAGGGAAGGAATGTTTCGCATCCAGGTAATCCGTCACACCTCAATCGATGGCTCGCTTGTGATCCCGGGCGGGATCGTCTACGAGCAAATTCACCTCAAAGCTATGCCCGTTACCGATCAATATGCATTCCAGGCAACCAGAACTGCAAGGATTCCGGGGATGAGATTTGCAAGACACCAGCTAATTCTAAAGGAATTGGTTTGGAGTTGATGACCGGCTCGCTTCTGGTTGTCAGTCCAAAACCAGTAACTGATACTATGATATATCAGGATCACTCCGGGGAACCATGCCAATTTGAAAGCCCAGTCGGCGCCGAGGATAAGGCCGACACCGGCAATTGCGTATATCCATCCGAGCGCCACATCAGCCACAGCAATGCCATGTTCGTATACTTTGTACTCCGGCGGGGCTTTCTTTTCCTGGAGACCGAGCCGCATAGCAAGATCCCAATTGAGAACAGAGATTAATTGACCAATCCAGTGGAAGAGGAAACCCACAATGAGAATCAATACGCCGGTGAGGATGTTATCATATGGAAATAATGAATTCATGTTGTTTGCCTAAAACTATTCGTTTTGCTTTGCTCCCCATGATTGCATGAAATGTCAAAAAGTCAAACCGGCAAGTCGGAGCACCGTATAGACTACAACGGCAACGCCCCAATACACCCACAACCCCCATTCATAGGTATAGTACGCGAGCGCTCCACGCGCGGGCAGGATGTATTGACGTTCTGAAAACCAATAGATAATATTGATATATACGGCGATAGCTCCTGAAGCAAGCCACATGCCGTAGCCCCACGGCTGCGCCAGCAAGACACCAATGCTTCCTGCAAGTCCGAGCGGTACCCAGCAGATCAAGTCAGCCCAACCTGCCCCATATGCATATTCTGACTGAGTCTTGTCGCGCCATTTTTCTCCTTTACCCAGCCAGAGGTCCTGGGTTTTCCGACTGTTCGGCGCCGTCACAACCAGTATTTGAACATATACGAGAAGAGGGAACAGCAACGCTAATCCAAAGATGACGAGTACCCATGTAATCAGTGTAGGTGCGATCATATAACTTCTCCTTCTGTAATAATGCGAGATTCCCCAAACTATTTTGTTACATCACTAATTTCCTTTGCAAAGACAAGAACATGCCCGTCTGGATCCAGACTATACGCTGCTTCGTGTCCCCAGTTTCGTAACGACAGTGCACTGAGTTCCGCAGCGCCGCATTCAATGGCACGCTTGTGATATCGGGCGGGATCGTCCACGAGCAGGTACACCTCAGAGCGCGGTATTCCAACTGCCTTATCCGGGTCAGGGAGGTTCTCGCCGAGGAGTTTTCGAATACCGGCAACCGGCATGAGCCCCAAAATAGCGCCGCTGTTCAGTCGAAACTCAGTCATTCCCGGAACATTGAGAATTGGTTTCATTGACAGAACGTTTTCGTAGAACTGCGTGCTGGATGGCTGATCTGTGACATAGAGTATGAAGTGTGCGGTAATATTCATTTTGATCTGCTATCGATAATTCTTACCTGACGGTTGGTGTTCGCAGACGAACCTGTTTAAAAAAACAAAAACTTAATTGACCACAGTACTATTAAAAAACTCCAAGACCAACCCTTCAGGTTAAGCAAATTTTTATGCGCGGCCAGTGCAATAACCATAATTGACGCATACCAGGCAACGCAGTTTTACCGAACTTGCATTCTTATTGCCATAATATGTTTAATCCAAATTTCCGATATTCTTTTACCGGTTTATCTTTGGATATCAAGGTGATTCCCCGATTTATCGCCTGCCAGATTATAAGTCTGTCAAAGGGATCCTTATGTTTTAGCCTCGGGAGTTTATGGAAAGTTGCCGCTTCTTTTTCTGATAATTCTAATGTTTCAATACCGATCTCTTTCGCCTTCTTCGGTAATGATTCCGGAGTAATTTCATCAAGTTCTAATTTATCAAGCGCATATTTTAGTGATATTTCCCAGTAGCTTATAATGCTTACGTATATTTCGTTGTCCGGATTTTTGACTGCAACTTTTGCTTTTTCTGATAATTTGTCATCCTCAAATAGTACCCACAAAAGCGTATGAGTATCCAGCAAATATGTCATAAAGTTAACAGTTCCTCATCAGTGATCTTGAAATCCTCTTTAATCTTGTAACTCGCCTTACCTTTTAATATACCCAACGCTCTTTCCTTCTTTTCCTTTGATTTGCCCTTTTTTTTATATTTTTTATAAGGAATGATAACTGCAACATTCTCTTGAGTTTTTGCATTCTTTATTATAATCTCTTCACCGCTTTGTACCATCTCTAATATTTTCAAGATATTGTCAATTACTTCTTTGTATGATAATGCTTTCATGTTACACCACGAATTTTATGAATGTCAAATTTATTTTCCATCTTCTGCGCAAACTACTCAGATTAATTGTGCAACTGTGTTCAAGATACGCACTGGCTCTATTTTTTGCAACATCTAATTGGCTGGAAAAACGAGTTAATATCACTCGTAACGTTACAGCGCTACTTTCTTTGGACGCATAACAAATAATTTTATGGTTTCGGTATTACACACATTTTCCACCAAAAATCTGCAGGATTCTGTGTTTTTACATAATCGCACTGCATTACGCAACTGATACAAATATCGCTCTTTCCAAGGAGAGAAGTTCTAAACAGTGATTTTTAAATTGGGTAATATATTAATAATTACTCCCCAACGCAGCATAGCCCCGCCAAAAAGCCGGCGGGCAGGCGCAACCAAATTGTATCCCACGAATCTACACGAATCTGCACAAATATATTTTTATTTTTAGTGACGATTAGTGAAGATTCGTGGGTGATTTTTTTACTTTTTGTATAGAGATTTAACTTTTAAGTCAGTAATTTCCTTCGCAAAAACAAGAACATGCCCAGCCCGGCAATCGGCATCAGCCCCAAAATAGCGCCGCTGTTTAACCGATACTCCGTCATTACAGGGACATTAAGAGTCGGTTTCATAGATAGAACATTTTCGTAGAACTGCGTGCTGATTGACTGTTCTGTGAAATAGAGTATGAAATGTGCGGTTATTATGCGCATTTTAATCTCTTAACACATATCTAATTGGCGAATTATATACAGGTGCTTAGCTTGATGTTTCGAAGTGAATTTTGAGAGAGCAGTGAAATAATGTTGCGTTAGCTTTTCTTTTCTTGCGCCTTCAAATCATTATAAATCGCTTGCAAATCAAAATTAAATTTATCGGAGTGTTTCTCTCGAATCTTATGGGTTTTTTCAACAATTGGGTCTTCCCACATGATCATTCTCCCATGAGTTCATAAGGTGTACAAATTGTTGGAAGCTCATAATAAGTTGCAGCTAATTGTTATGTGCATTAATTTTATAGCTCTCCCTCATCAATTCCAGCGACTTTCATGAAATGTTTAAGAAGACCGCTTTTCAACGGCTTGTTTCCATGTATGGGAACAGAAATTCGTACCGGCACTTCTTCTTTAACATAAATATGATGGCTACCCTTAATTCTCCGCAACACCCAACATTTCCTCTCAGGAATCTTAGCTAATTCTTTCCCGGAAATTGATTTCAAAAGGCGATCTCCAGAACTTTATCTTTTTCCGTTATGTCTATATCCTTCATGTCTCTGGAAAGGCAGCCCTCAACTGCCTCGTAAATATTGCCCAAGAGTTCATTAAATGTCTCGCCTTGGGTAGCACATCCCGGAATAGAGGGAACTTCTGCCCAATATCCACCCTCTTCTGATTCACGAATAATTACTTTCAGCTTCATAAAATCCTCTTATTATATGGTTATTGAAATTTTCATCAGCCGCAAACCGAATCATACTTATAACTGTCTTTTATGAACACGCCGTTTTAGCAACCGTTCACGTATGCCTTTGGAATCGAAATGTGCGTTAATTTCATTACGAATAAGATCTGCTTTTTTTCGACGCTCTTCCAGATAGGTTTCGACTTGCGCTCTGTTCTTTAAATAGTAGCCAATGACAGCATAGACATCTGCCAGATCCAATGATGGATATTGATATACTATTTCTTCACAAGTTGCTCCATTCTTAAAAGCTTTTATTACAGTTTCAAGTGTAACTCGAGTGCCGCCGACTCGTATAACCCCTTGAGTATCTTTTTGAAATGGAAGTTGTGTTGTATATGTTAGAAGTTCCATAGTTTTCACCCCTTCTAATTCATTTAAACTTACTTTTTGAAGATAATCATTCATTTAAGAATATACAATATTATTCATCGTCTACCGGCACCCATTGGCTCTACAGGAAACATTTTGCAGTAATTTGAAATGCGGTGTGTCAACAATTCAGCCGGAACTCAGTCATTCCGGGTACATTGAGGGTCGGTTTCATTGAGAGAACGTTTTCGTAGAACTGCGTGCTG
>PWYR01000121.1 GCA_003567775.1 Ignavibacteriales bacterium
GGAATATTATTGTCGATTACCGAAAAGATGCAGGCATACGCATCGCTCCGCATTTTTATAATACCGGTGAAGAGGTGATTGCCGCTGTGGATGCGATCAACGATATTCTCACGAGCGGGGAGTATAGAAAACATAAGGATATTAAATCGATCGTGACATAATCGTTTTTGAACTCTTCAATGTCTAATTTATTTCCTTTTTGTTTTTTTAATTATAATAACTTACATTTTATATTGATCGAAAATTTCGTGCATTTCGAGTAATCAATTGCAGATATTTTTGAGTTTTGACAAAGCTCCTTAGTTCCAGGTTTATAGTATTTTTATAACTTCAGTTAGTATTAGTATAGAGGTGGGTGTACTATGCAATTTTTGCGATTTAGTTTAATATTTCTGCTTATTTTTGGATTAACACACTTATTTGCTGCCGCTCAATTGTTCGAAGATTTTGAACAGGGAATAAAAGACGGTTATACCGTTGGCAATGTAAGTTTGGAAACGGGAATGTGGCGGCTTACCGAGGCACTACTTGGAACGGACAATAGAGATAGAAAAAATGGTAGTAAATCAGTACGAATGCGGTCAAACGGCAGTGTTGCTATGTTGTTTAATAAAAACGGAGGAACGGGATACCTCACATTTTATCAGGCAAAT
Source organism: Ignavibacteriales bacterium (assembly GCA_003567775.1). Taxonomy (GTDB): domain Bacteria; phylum Bacteroidota; class Ignavibacteria; order T3Sed10-11; family T3Sed10-11; genus T3Sed10-11. The sequence continues at coordinate 654 of PWYR01000121.1, forward strand.
TCCGGCTTTGTCAATGATACAGGTGGAAAATTACAAGTTGAGTATTCTATAGATAATGGGAGTACGTGGATAAAAGCGGGTGATGAAATAGTGTGTGAAAATCAGTTCGAGGAGACATATCTTTACATTGGAGTTCCTGATGATATTCGTTTCCGGTTTCGACATATTTCAGGAAACAGAATCAATATAGATGATGTATATATTTCTCCATATATCAAACCAGCCGATGATGCATTTATTGTTATGCGCATAGGGAATGAGACAATTGCACCTGATGCTGAATTTACGTTTCCACCAACACTTATCGGTACAACATTCGAGCAAATATTTACTATTTATAATCACGGACTGCAGGATCTCGTAATTACCGATGTAATGATTGCCGGTGAAGGTTTTGCTATCTCGGAACTTGAAGATGATATTGTTGAGCCGGGTGATAGAACGAATGTTAAAGTAAGCTATTCCCCCAACCAAGATAAGCAGTATTCCGGTGAATTGACAATAGAAAGTAATTCTATTGAAAATGATCAGTATACTATAACACTGAGTGGAATACCTCTTGTTGAGGGGGAAATTATTCCGATTGCAGAAGCACGTGAACTTTCATTTGGTACGCGTGTTACCGTCACTGGTTGGGTGACTGTTGCAAATGAGTTCGACGGTCCAGTATTCTTCCAAGATGAGACTGCCGGTCTTGCTGCCTTCTATAGACCGTTACATAGTGCAGTGGAGATCGGGGACTCAATTGTCATAACCGGTCCAATAACTGAATTTAATCCCATAGGCGGGACACCGGGAACGTTCTTGAGGCAAATAGCAGCGCATGGGGATGATGATGATATACAATATGAAGTGTATACTGAAGGTCGTAGTATTCAACAACCGAAGCAGCTAACCATAGCTGGAATGAATGGCGGTGGATTTGAAGGTCAACTTGTCCAAATAGATGATGTGGTTATTCATCACAGCGGCGCTTTCCAAGGAAATGCCAATTATACCATTTCAGATCCGACGGGAAGCGGCGAGTTACGCATCGATAACAGTACAAACCTTGTCGGTGTGCTTGCACCGGAAGAAGCAATCACTATTGTTGGAGTGGTGGACCGTTTTAATGCTGTTTATCAACTTAAACCTCGGTTTACTGACGATGTTGGTCTTGAGGATGTAGAGCGACCCGGTGATGATGTTGCTAAAGACCAGACGTTTGATGTTACTACCTGGAATATTGAATGGTTTGGGTCTGCTTCAAATGGTCCGGATGATGTTGAACTTCAAATTTCAAACGTCAAGACAATAGTGGATTCCATCAATGCCGATCTCTTTGCGTTTCAGGAAATCAGCAATAATGAATTGTTCTACCAGATGGTCGCACAATTAGATGAATACAATGGTTTTGTAGCCGACTATGATCAACAACAACGTGTCGCTTATTTGTACAAAACAACAATAATCGACTCGCTTGAAGCAGGACTTCTTACTACCGGCCAGAGTTCTTTCGACTGGGCGGGACGTCTTCCTCTTCTCTTTCGATTCGAAGCAACCGTGAGCGGTGTAACTAAAGAAATTATTGCTATTAATGTACATGCCAAAGCTTTTGATGATTTTGCTTCCTATCAAAGACGACTCAATGCATCGGAACAACTGAAACTCTATTTGGATCAAAATCATCCCCACGATAAAGTGATATTTTTAGGTGATTACAATGACGATGTGATAGAATCAATTACCCAAGGACAAGATTCACCATATAATAATTTTGACATTGATCAAAATTATATGATTCTGACTCGTAGACTCAGTGAACGGGGATTCACATCATACAGGTATATTTCGATGATCGATCATATTACTATCTCAAGTGAGTTATTTGACTATTATTTTGAAGAAACTGAACGAGTTGAGAATCCATATTATATAGGTAGTTATCTTTCGACCACTTCCGATCACTTTCCGGTATCTGTAAGATTTCTTTTTGATCCAACAGTTTCAGTAGATAATGATGAATATGAGACACCACGGGAATTTTCTTTGCATCAGAATTACCCGAACCCATTCAACAACCAAACAACCATTCGCTATTCTATACCGCAGGATAGTGATGTTTCGTTGCTGATATACAACCTTCTCGGGCAGGAAGTGAAATCCCTGATACAAGAGCGAC
>PWYR01000122.1 GCA_003567775.1 Ignavibacteriales bacterium
ACGCTGTGAACCGTTATTGAATCACCGGAAACGTCAAAAGAAATGTTTTCTCCTCTTATGCCGGTCTCAAAGTTGGAGCCGTATAATGTTATGGTTTTCTCCTGCGCCCCCTGACCGAGACGGTTGGAGGGCACGGAACCGGCAACCGCAAGGTTTGTAAGCGTGGGCTGGGCTGTTACCTGAAGCCTGGGAGTCGCCGAAACGAAGAAACCCTTATCCGGGTTTTCCGCTGCCATATACCTTGGGCCGACATCAGCATTCGGGTCTATGCTAAAATCCCTGAGTTCAAACATCGTGCTTTTGAAATTGGCTATTGTTCCCGTACTTATTTTAGTATCAACCGGATATCCCGAGGAATGAGTTGAAAACCATACCTGGACGTCCGGGTGGAAATAAGCCCCCCTGCCGATAACAATTATGGTTGATCCCTGGATTCCCCGCGCCCTTACGTCGGGTATTATATAATCTATATCCGGGCTGTGTGTTACAGTAAAACCGTCAATCCTGGTATCGTAACCGCCGTCGGGGTTGGTAACCACAACATTCCTTGAGCCGGCAAGAGCATAGTCATCGGCGTCTATGGTCACGGTGAAAGAACTGCTGCTGTGGAAAAAGTAACTTGTGGTTGAGATACCCGAACCGAAATTTACAACGCAGCCTTCCTGAAAATGGCTGCCGTAAACAGTCACAGTCGCTCCCCTGACTCCCTGTCCTATGCTTGTCTCGCTTAAAGGGTTCTGGGCCTTGAAAGCCGGGCGCCTGTTAACGGTAAAGGTGCTGTAGAGGATATTGCTTTCTCCCTGGTCCTGGTTGATAACCCTGAAGTCTATCTCTCCAAGAGTACAGCCGTCATAAACCCTGACAGTCGCGTTTATAACCTCTCCTTCCTCATCAACCGACAGGCTGATAGGACCTATTTCATCGCTGCCCAGCGGGATGCCGCCTTTGCTGAAATAGAGCCGCAGGCGTTCTTCAACAAAGTTGCTGCCCTCAATCCTCATATCAAATGTGGCCCGCTCTCCTATTTCCCTATAGACGGGCAAAGGAGTTGAATCCACCTCCGGCATCGGGTTTACGGTAATTGAACTCTGCCACACCACAAAACTGCCGTTGCCCAAATTCTCCACTTTCATTCCCACATTCCCTGTCGGGCAGGACGAGGAAACATCAACCATTACTTCAATGCGGTCTCCGTATGTATCTATACCCCTTATATTCATATCATCCGAAGCAATGGGGGCGGATTCACTATCTGCTTCAAAGAAAGTTACTCCTACGTTATTGGATTCAAATCCCGAACCGTAAACTCTGAAAGTTTTTCCCGGCGCATTCTGCCCTATTTCATTAATAGGCCTTGAACCTACTATATTAAGCGAGGTGAGTTCCATTTCGGGAGCGACACGGAAAGTTATTCCGGCATCTATGACAGAATCAGCATAACCGCCGTCGGGATGTTCCAGGATGAGCCTCCAATCGTTACTGACCGTAGCTGTGTCCAGAACAGTAACATATACTTCGATACGGCCCGCATTAACCCAGTTAACATCTCCTTCAATTTCCCCCCCGCCGGCTTCATCATCACCGGGAATGACAAACCTTGCACCCACATTCTCTGAAAAATCACTTCCCAACACCGTTATGGTTGAATGGGTGAGCCCCTGTGCCCTTACCTGAGGCGAGTAATAGTTTATTTTGGGACGGGGGGTAATATGGACAGAACCCCTGTGCCCTTCCGGGGTGGTTCCGCGGGTTGCAAATACGTTGTCGTCGGGACTGACAACCCTTATATCATTAACTCCCGTGCCCGCTGACATCCCTACGCTAACTCTTGCAGTTATCGTGCTGGCACAAACCTGGTTATAGTTATCTACGGTTATGCCTCCGTGGTCGAAAACTATCTCGCTGCCAGGAACAAACCCGTGTCCGTACACTGTAATCGTAAAAGTAGAGACTTCATCGTCATAATGCCAGTTCTGGCCAAATGGCCCGCTCATTAAACCGTCCGGCCCTGAAAAAGTCCAGCTGCTTATCTGTGGAAGAATACGCAGGTAAAAATCATCCTGCGAACTTTCACCAGCACCACCTGCATACACTGACATATTGACCGTCCCGGTAATATTGGGAACCTCAAACTGTATCATAGAGTTACGCCAGATCAATATCTCGTCACCAGTTGCGGCCAGAGAGTCCCATCCCCCTAATCTTAACTCACTGCCAATCTCATTCTGCGCCTCAAACATACCGCCTATTATTTTACGGTGTACAATATTTTCGCCGGCGCTAGCTATGGTTTCAAATATCTCGTTGTCCACCAGATCTGTGACTTCGTATATGTAGGGCTTAAACGTCAACCCGGCCGGGCAGGTAAGATATGCATCATGCTCCCCACCGGAAACTCCGTTGTAATACAAGTATGCTGCATTCGCAACCTCGTTTTCATTCTCTGTCCGCGCCTGTACTTCGACAACCAAACGGTCGCCTCTGTTAACGGTAATAGGATCCGACATAGCGTCAAACTCACCTGGATCGCCGCCACCGCTTCTGTTGTTTATAAGCTCCCCGCTACCTTTACGAGTATAATCATCGGGCTGTCCTCTAACGAAATGGTCCCAAGGACTGTTAAGTATTATCCATTCATCCGCGCGGGGATCCCGCGAGAGAAAATGTCCTTCAGACCAGTCCTTTTTCCAAAGGTAAAGAGCCGCATTAAACCTTACTTCATACCAGTCATTATTCCCTTTCTGGTCAATACG
>PWYR01000137.1 GCA_003567775.1 Ignavibacteriales bacterium
GACGATGCATCGATAGCGATCGAGCACGGAATTAGAGTAGGATACGTCGAAGGTGCGACGAGCAATGTAAAGATCACCTCGAAGGAGGATTACTTGCTCGCGAAGTCGTACGCGAAGATGGTGGTGAAGTGAGGGGATTTGGCGATGATTAGTATTTATGAGATACAAAACTATTTACGTTCACAAAGTAATTTCCCTTCTTTAATAATGCGTTCCCGAAGTTCAGGGTATGCATCTTCCATTGGTACGAGATCTATTTCAATACCGGAGTGTGTAAGATCGTACAAATCACTTAAGGCGGTGAAATATGATGCTGAAATTAGTCCTTCAACGGCTAAATCAACATACGAACCATGATGAGTGAGTCTATCCCCCGTGAGAGAACCGAAGAGGTAGACTCGTTTTAAATCATATTTATATGCCAAAATCCAGGCGCATTCTATTGCGAGTTGATGCAATTGTTCGGTTCTTCTTTGTTGTTCAACCTCTCCTTTGCCAGCTTTGTTTGCCAATATTTGATGTATGTATCAAATTTTCCCATGTTCTGTTCTCATATTTTAATACAATTTAATCAATCTTTTGGGTTGTTGCAATAAAAGAGGGTTTCGAATAATTTTCAAATACCGTAAACACGGTATTGTCTTCCTCCCTGAACTGTTCTAATATTGACATTATACAATATTTTGCTTAAACTCTAAGACTCAATATCTCATTACAGACAGTGCGAGCAACTCAATGTCCCCGGATGAAAAATCTCAAATCTCTACCCATCAAATTATTTTTCTGTTAGGCGGAAACGATCTTGAAATGGAAGAAATACGCAGGTTGCTAAAAGAACAGGGATACCGTGAAGTAGATAAATCTAATTACAAAGTAGCAGAAAAAGGTTATATAGACAAACAGTTATCCTGGGGTGCAAGTGTTACGGATTATGAAGAATTTTTCGACTACCCGGGAAATATATACGGTATTGAGCTGAGTGAACCCCCGGGCTGGAAAAAGCCAGCAAATTATATAAGAATCGACCACCACAACGAACTCTCTCATTTACCTGCAAACATCGAGCAGATAGCTGAAATATTCGGCTTTGAGTTGACCCGCCGGCAGAAACTGGTTGCGGCAAACGATAAAGGATATATTCCTGCTATGAAAGAAATGGGTGCTACCGACGAAGAAATAGCACAGATAAGGAGGGCAGACCGGAACGCACAGGGAGTTACGGATGAGCATGAACGATTAGCTGAAATTAGTATTGATAAGCATTTGGAATGGGAAGATGGAATAGCGGTTATAAAATCATTAACTGAAAAATTCTCGCCGATTGCCGATCGAATGTCTGGCAAAACAAACCGGCTTCTGGTGCAAACCGACGCGGAGCTTGTTTACTTCGGTGAGGGAGCGGCAAAGATAGCGGAGAAATACAATGAGCTCATAAAAGAGGGGAAAGCATATTCCGGCGGCGGTAAAGACGATTTAGTCTGAGAAGACAGCCCTGGTGCCAGGGATTGATCGTTGTTTCGAGTTTCTTGTTTTGAGTTTAAAGTTGCAAGATTGGACTTAGATGCAGCTATTGAGGAGAAGCTGAGGTCTGATGTCTGACCTCTGACCTCTGACTTCTGACCACGACAGCCCTAACGGAGTGGATGGGATGTGAGGTGGGTGCTTGCTATAGATATGTTATCCCTACGGGATGAGATAAGTATATTGTTGTCAGGTAATAATGTATAAAATAATTCGGGACACCCATTTTTTTAAAATGTCGGTTGAGAATAAACAGCTCCCGATTATCCTCTTCGATCCACAATCTCGTCAATTCTCCCGTTTATATCGAGACCGGAATGAATGCCGGTTCCTTCAAAGATTATCGAGTTACCTTTAGCAGATTTCGTTGTAAGTCGAACGTCAGTGACTGCATCGAGCGATTCCGCCGTTCGTTCCATCATATCGGTTCCGTGAGGGGAGAAGAGCATACCGGTTTTTCCACGTTTGGTTTTTATCTCAAGACGATACCGTTTATCCTCAACGGTTAGTGAGACAAATTCATCGGTGAGAACAAGATTGGTTATTTTAGCGCCGGTGTATGTCGCAAAGCGGTAAAGCTTTTTATTGTGTAAAAAACCGATGATAAAGCCGCGAAATGAGCTGAATAACCATGGTATTTTTGCGACCGAGGCTACAACCGACGTTCGGGGTGTTTCGAAATGATTGCTCTGTATCCATATCCATGCTTCCGGAAAAGATTTGCCCCAGTCTTTTTCAATATATCCCTTTCCGCCCGTAAAGTCGATTTTGGCGCCGTCTATCGTGAGCGCGCCTTCAATATCGTGATCGAGACTTACGACGCCGTGATTGCATTCCATGAACGGTATGTATGAATACCATCCCATGATACCGGGCGACAGAAAGGTTATGGGCCAGGGAACGAGATTTGAAAATTGCAATGTCCCGCGCACTGTTTGTTCGTCGTTTGCAATGTCTAACGTTAACCGGTCACGCTTGAAGCGGTTTATAGATATCTGAATATCGAACGAGTTGCGCGCGGCGGTGAATTCATTGCTTGTATAACGGTGATACATCGTTTCACCGGTTTTTCCGTTCATCACCTGAATGAAGGCATAATTATTTTTTCGATTTTTCCCGAAAAAAATTCCGGGAATAAACGAATACACATGATCGCTGCCCGGATCGACTACTTTGAAAAACCACCCTTCAAAGAAGTTCTTTCGTTTGCCATGACCGTGATAGAAATCCGGTTTATATATTGTGCGAAGGTATGAAAAGATCATAATTACTTACTTCGA
>PWYR01000072.1 GCA_003567775.1 Ignavibacteriales bacterium
CCCGGTCAGAATGTGGACGAAAGCAATGAAGATAACAATACCGATACGGACAGTGTGACGGTTGAAGATGTGCCGGTAGCGCCCAATATCTCCCTTGAGAAGAGGGCTTTACCATCCACCTTCTCGATAGAAGGACAGGTGATCACCTACACCTTTATAGTGGAGAATACCGGTGATGTAACCCTGACGGATGTGAAGATCGATGATGCTAAACTGGGCATCAGCGGACTGATGGTTGAACCTGCTACTTTAGAGCCGGGTCAGGTGGGCATCGCTACAGCCATGTATACGATCACAGCAGAGGATATAACAGCTGAAACGGTTGAGAACACGGCCACGGCGACGGGTACGTATGACGAGCAGGATGTTACGGATACGGACGATGAGACAATCACCTACGTGGATATCCTGGTGCCGGTGCCCGAGCTGCAGATGATCAAAGCCGCGTCTCCGAAGACTTATAACACTGTAGGTGAGGTGATTACCTACACCTTCACGGTGGTCAATACGGGCAATGTGACGCTGACAGATGTGAGTATCAGCGACGAGTTAGTGGGCCTGTCTGACATCACACCGGAGTTTGTGGCGAGTTTGGCACCTGGTGCAACCCAGGTGTTCACAGCAACCTACACGATAACAGCGGATGATATAACAGCAGGTACGGTTGAGAACACAGCCACGGCCACGGGCACCTATGACGGCCAAGACTATACAGATACGGATGATGAAACAGTCACCTATGTGGATATCTTCGTGCCGGTACCCGAGATACGGCTGATCAAAATAGCTGATCCGAAAACCTACACCGCTGAGGATGATGTTATTACCTACACCTTCAGAGTGTTCAACACGGGCAACGTGACGCTGACGAATGTCAGTGTTAGCGACGACTTAATGGGCCTGTCTGACATCACACCGGACATCGTGGCGAGTTTGGCACCTGGAGCATCGCAGGACTTTACGGCGACCTACTTAATCACGGCTGATGATATTGATGCGGGAGAGGTTGAGAATAGAGCCACGGCGACGGGCACCTATGACGGACAGGACATCACGGACTCAGATGAAACAACGATCTATGAGGATGATGGAGAGCCTGTGCCTGAATTGCGACTGATCAAGACTGCGGCTCCGAAGACTTATAATGCTGTGGATGATGAGATCACTTATACCTTTACCGTGATTAACACGGGTGATGTGACGCTGACGGATGTGGAGATTGATGATCCCTTAGATGGTCTATCACCAATTAACCCTGCTTTGTTGGCAAGCCTAGAACCTGGGGAGTCATATGACTTTACAGCAAGTTACACAATCACAGCCGATGATATAACAGCAGGTACGGTTGAGAACACAGCCACGGCGACGGGTACCTATGACGACCAGGAATTTACGGATACGGATGATGAAACGATCACTTACGTGGATACCCTGGTGCCGGTACCCGAGCTGCAGCTGATCAAAATCGCGAGTCCGAAGACCTACACCGCTAAAGATGATGTGATTACCTACACCTTCACGGTGATCAACACGGGCAATGTGACGCTAACGGGTGTGAGTATCAGCGACGAATTAGTGGGTCTGTCTGACATCACACCGGACATCGTGGCGAGTTTGGCACCTGGTGCAACCCAGGAATTCACGGCGACCTATACGATTACCGAGGCTGATATCGAAGTAGGCCTGGTTGATAATACGGCCACAGCGACGGGTACGTATGACGGTCAGGACTATACCGATACGGATGATGAAACGATCACCTACGTTGATATCCTGGTGCCAGTGCCCGAGATACGTTTGATCAAGATGGGTGTTCCAAAAACCTATACTGCTGAAGGTGATGTGATCACTTATATCTTTAGGGTGTTCAACACGGGCAACGTGACTTTGATGGAAGTTAGTGTGAACGATCCGTTATCAGGACTATCCGAAATCACACCAGCCTCCTTACCGAGCCTGGCTCCTGGTGCGTCTTATGACTTTACAGCAAGCTACACGATCACGTTAGATGATATTGATACGGGAGACGTTGAGAACACGGCCACAGCGATGGGTACCTATGACGGTCAGGACTATACAGATACGGATGACGAGACGGTTATTTATGTTGATGTCCTGGTGCCGGTGCCCGAGTTGCAGCTGATCAAGACTGCTTCTCCGAATACCTATACGACAGTGGGTGAGGTCATTACCTATACCTTCACGGTGACCAACACGGGCAATGTGACTCTGACGGATGTGAGCGTGAGTGATCTCTTGCCGGGGCTGAGTGCGATCACACCGGCCTCAGTGGCGAGTTTGGCACCCGGGGCGACAGAAGTTTTCACAGCGACCTACACGATCACGGCGGCAGATGTTGCAGCAGGAGAAGTTATAAATTCAGCCACTGTGACGGGCTTTGATCCAAACGGTGATCCTGTTATCGATTCGGATGTTGAGACGATTATATTTGATGCAAGTCCCGGCATTGCCATTGTAAAGGCAGTTAGTGTGGATAGCGGTGCGACCTGGCAAAGTGCAGATTCAGCCCCTGGGCCTAGTGTTACAGCTGTGGTCAATCCCCGGTTCCGCTTTACGATCACCAATACCGGCAACGTTACCCTACAAGACATTGAGCTGACCGATTCGCACATCAACCAATTCTACGCTGCAGATCTGGTCACCCCATGTGTTATCCCGGCTACACTTGCCCCTGGGCAGAGCTTTGTGTGCTATGCCACGCTCCCGTGGGAGGCTGGGCAGCATGTTAATACCGCGACGGTCATTGGCTACTACGAATCGATCC
>PWYR01000110.1 GCA_003567775.1 Ignavibacteriales bacterium
TCAATTGGATGAGGAAAATACACGATAAATAATAAATTATTCAATCGAAAGCTATGTCAAAAAAAACAAACGATCCGGATCCCCGGGAACTAAACCAATTTAATATCGACGATGACGATGAAATAAATTTCATCGAGATTCTGGAGACAATATGGAGCGGCAGGTGGCTGATTGTAGCGGTTACCGGTCTTGTTAGCATATTGTCCGTCTTTTATGTGCTATCACTGACGCCTACCTATACGGCATCGGTAACGATTCTGCCCGATAGCGACCCTTCGGGGAGAGGACGGCTTGCCGGGTTGGCTGCAATGGCGGGAGTGGATATCGGCGGCGAAGTGTCCGATGTTCAGCTCTACCCCGATATAATTAAAAGCGAGAGTGTACTGCGGGATGTGATATATAAAAAATACGATACCGGGAAATTCGATCGACCGGTTAATCTTATCGAATATTGGGAAATTGAGGAAGAGACTCCCGCGAAAGAATTTGAATCCGTTTTTAAACGATTGAGGGAAAACGTGATAAGCGTTAATGTATCTCGCGATACGCGGCTCATAACGCTGAGCGTGGAGACGGAGGAGCCGGAACTTTCATCCGATATCGCAAACAGCATCGCCGACCAGCTCGATGCATATATGATAACAAAACGCCGCACACGCGCGACGGAACAACGGGATTGGGTGGAGAGACGGTTAAAAGAAGTCGAAAGCGATCTCGAAGCGGCAGAAGAAGCGCTCAGAGATTTCCGCGAACGAAACGTGCGCATCGCCGATTCTCCCCGCCTTCTCCTCGAGCAACAGCGGCTGATGAGAGAAGTCGAGGTGAACAATGCAGTGTTTGTGGAGTTGAAGAAACAGTATGAATCGGTGCGGATTCAGGAAATACGCGATATGCCGGTCGTGCAGGTGCTCGATTACGCGCGGGTTCCGGTTGAAAGAAGCGGACCGCAGAGAAAACGGACGGTCATTCTGTGGTTTTTCCTCGGCGCCGCGCTTTCGGTCGGGTTTGTGTTTGTAAGGAACTTTGTCAATAATTCCGAGGAGAACAAATCGTTCTTTCAGCGGATCACAACCGATGTTAAGAAAGATTTCGGATTTCTGAGCAAGAACAATAACGTACGTGAAGCGGATGAAGTAGTAGATAGTAAGAAGTAGATAGTAAGTAGTAAGTAGTAAGTAGTAGGTAGGTGATAAGTTATAGTTGGTAGATAGTATGTAAACATAGACAGTAACACAAAACCCGAAACCCGTATGAAAAACTTCGCATTAACCGGCGTTGCCGGCTATATCGCCCCGCGGCATCTGAAGGCAATCAAAGACACCGGCAACCGGCTTGTCGCCGCCGTTGATCCGCAGGACTCGGTCGGCATACTCGACAGCTTTTTCCCCGATTCCAGCTTCTTTACGGAGTTCGAACGGTTCGACCGGCATCTCGAAAAACTCCGTCGCGGAAATTCAACCGATAAGGTTCATTATATCAGCATCTGTTCACCCAATCATCTGCACGACGCACATATCCGGCTTGCTCTGCGTATCGGCGCCGACGCGATTTGTGAAAAGCCGCTGGTGTTGAATCCCTGGAACCTCGATGCGCTTGCCGACCTCGAAAAAGAATTCAATGCCCGCGTCTATACCATATTGCAGCTTCGCGTGCATCCCGACCTGATCGCCCTGAAAGAAAAAATCCACCGTTCTACTGGCGAAAAACGCTATCGTGTTCGTCTTATGTATATCACCACACGAGGCAGATGGTATCGTTATTCCTGGAAAGGCAACAATGAGCGATCGGGCGGAATCGTTACCAACATAGGCATCCACTTTTTCGATCTTTTACTCTGGCTCTTCGGAACCGTGCAGAAGAGCACCGTCACCACGCTCGAGGAAGAGCGTGCCGGGGGTTTGCTCGAGCTGACAAACGCCGACGTTGAATGGTTTCTCTCGCTCGATGCAAACGATCTCCCCGGGGAGCACCGCCGCACAAACGGGCGTGCAACGTTCCGCTCGATCACCATCGACGGCGAAGAGATAGAGTTCAGCGGCGGCTTTACCGATCTTCACACAAGAGTATACGAAGAAACCCTCGCAGGAAGAGGATTCGGCATCGAAGACGCACGACCGTCGGTAGAGCTGGTCTACTCAATTAGAAATGCAAATGTAACCGGGAGGAAAGAGGGAGTAGGTGTTAGGTGATAGTACAGAGGTCGGAGGTCAGAGGTCGATTTCTTCAATGTAACCCTTCGGATAATAAGTAGGTAGGCGCCATGTAGCGCGAGACTATGGGTGGGATGTGCGTAGGGGGTCTCGCGATGTTGTGTTGAGTAGGTAGAAGGTAGAGGTGTTAGGTGATAGGTGATCCGATTGACGATCATGGTAAATGGGGACAAGTGTTCGCCGCAGGCGAATTCCCCTCCCCCGATTACCATCGGGAGAGGGGAGGTCCTACGCGCGTGCCGTCAAGACGGCATGTGCGGCTGTTCCCCTCTAACAAGAGGGGCTAGGGGTGTGTGGGAGAATGAAAGCACAATATTTTAATTTCCAAAAACAATACTTTTAAACCCCATTGAAAATTCAATACAACCCGAAACTCAAACAACTCGCCCGGGAATTACGCAACAATGCAACGGCATCAGAAAAGCGTTTATGGAAATACCTTCGCGCTAAACAAATGCGTGGTTATGATTTTCATCGTCAGAAACCTATAGATAATTATATCGTAGATTTTTTCTGTTATCGATTACGTCTTGTTAAAGACACACCCCCGGCGACATGAAACCAAACTACTACATAAACGAACACGCTGTAGTCGACTCCAACGTTCGAATCGGAGACGGCACTAAAATCTGGCACTTTACGCATGTGCAGTCGGGTGCGAAGATCGGGGAGAATTGTATTCTCGGACAGAATGTGAATGTAGGAAGCGACGTCGTGATAGGCGACAACGTAAAAATTCAGAACAATGTCTCCGTCTACACCGGCGTGACCGTGGAGGACGACGTATTTCTCGGACCCAGTTGTGTGCTGACCAATGTAACCAATCCCCGCTCGCAGGTGGTGCGCCGCAGCATTTACGAAAAAACGCTCATCCGACGGGGGGCGACCGTCGGCGCGAATGCAACTATTGTGTGCGGCATAACGCTCGGACGCTACTGCTTCATCGGCGCGGGGGCGGTAGTGACAAAGGATGTACCGGATTACGCGCTCCTGCTCGGCAACCCGGCAAAGCAACGCGGCTGGATGAGCAGGCACGGACATCCGCTGAAAGATCCCGGCACAGACGGCGTCATGACCTGCCCCGAAAGCGGATTACGATACAAGCTCGTCGATAACAACACGCTGCGGTGTCTGGATATTGGTGAAGATGAGCAACTACCGGCGGAGTTATCGAAAGGCAGTGTGGCGTATAGGGAAGTCAGGTGATAGGTCGGAGTTCGGAGGTCGGAGGTCAATAACAGATATATGTAATAAATGAGAATTAATTCTGCAAAAGATTTGGATGTATATAAAAGGGCTTACCTTTTATCTATGTTGATATTTGAAGTGAGAATGAGTTAAAAAACCTATGCTCGGAAATTGGTAAAATGCTCGGCTCCATGATAAATAACCCAAAACCATTTTTAATTAAATAAATGAATTTAAAAATATTTTTCCGACATCTGACCTTTTATGTCTAACGTCTGACCTCTTTCTTTTATATTCGAGCAGTTTTATTAAAAATAAATAATGACAAAGTAATGACAACCCCAACAATCTTGGTCACGGGCGGCGCGGGCTTCATCGGATCGGCGGTAGTCCGGCATCTGATCGATAACACAGACCACACGGTAGTGAACATCGATAAGCTTACCTATGCCGGAAACCCCGAATCGGTCGAACCCGTTGCAGATAGCCCGCGGTATTATTTCGAAAAAGGCGACGTAGCGGACAGCTACGAGCTTGAGCGAATATTTGCCGAATACGAACCCGATGCAATACTGCACCTTGCGGCGGAATCGCACGTCGACCGCTCTATCGACGGACCCGCGGAGTTTTTGCAGACCAATATTATCGGTACCTACACCATACTCGAAACGGTACGCAGCTACCTCAATACCTCCGGTGCGGAAAAAAAAGATTCGTTCAGGATGGTACACGTCTCGACCGATGAGGTGTACGGCTCGCTCGGAGAAACCGGTTACTTTACCGAAACCACTCCGTATCAACCGAATTCACCCTACTCCGCCAGCAAGGCGTCCGCCGATCACCTCGCGCGGGCGTGGCATCATACATTCGGTGTACCGGTCATAACCACAAATTGCTCAAACAACTACGGACCGTATCAGTTTCCCGAGAAGCTCATACCGGTGGTTATTTTAAATGCATTGCAGGGAAAACCGATTCCCGTATACGGCAGAGGCGATAACGTTCGGGATTGGCTGTACGTGGACGACCACGTACGCGGTCTCCTCACCGCACTTGAAAAAGGAGAGACCGGCGAAACATACAACATCGGCGGCAATGCGGAGATGAAGAACATCGATATCGTCCGGAAGATCTGCGCCGTTCTC
Organism: Ignavibacteriales bacterium; assembly: GCA_003567775.1. Taxonomy (GTDB): domain Bacteria; phylum Bacteroidota; class Ignavibacteria; order T3Sed10-11; family T3Sed10-11; genus T3Sed10-11. Next base: position 4,544 of record PWYR01000110.1, read on the forward strand.
GATGAGCGAGTTCCCGAACCGGCGGGAGGTAAACACGAAAACCTCATCACCTTCGTAAAAGACAGACCCGGTCATGACAGGCGCTACGCAATCGACGCAACAAAAATACAGAACGAACTCGGCTGGAAACCGCAGGAAACCTTCGAAACCGGCATCCGGAAAACAGTGCAATGGTATCTCGACAATCTCGCCTGGTGCGATGCAGTGATGAAAGGGAAGTATAATCTTGAACGGCTCGGGAATGTTGTCGGCGGAGGGAGGTGAGTTGCAGTTAGTCGGAGGTCGGAGGGCAGAGGTCGGAGGTCGGAGGTCAGAGGTCGGAGCGCGGGCAAGCAGTAACAAGCAATAACAAAGCTGAATTATGGGACAAGCGCTGAAAGACTCGAAAATCCATCCATATATCACTCGAAAAGAAGGAGTGTGTGGAGGGAGAAGCATTATTAAAGGAACAAGAATACCGGTGCGGGGCTTATATCTATTATAACTGCAACGCTACTACTTTCTGCATCACTCTTAAGAGGCATTCCTGCATCGCTTGTTCAAATGAATACCGGGGCAATCATCGGTCTCGGTATTGTGAAATTTGGATATGTAAATATTTGGAGATCGGCGCCGCTGGTTAAAATATTCACCGTATGGATAGTAGCCCCGTTAATTGCATTGTGCCTGTCGATATTGTTTACCGTAATTGCAGAAATGAACGGATTACTTTAACTGCAAAGAGGCAGCAGAAGTAATTTCGAAGAACCTGATGCGTAACAAGAAAAATATTTATACAAAACACGCAACACGAAACATAATTCCCCTACATGCCCGACTTCCTCTTTTGGTACACCATAGCCGTTCTGTTCTTCATGACCACAGCGTTAATATTCGAATTAATAGATACAGAACTCGCTGTGTTCTCGGCGTTGCTTTTATTGATTTTCGGCGGAGCGATTACAGTACCTGAAGCATTCGAGGGGTTTTCGAACCCGGGGGTGTTGACGGTAGGATTTTTATATGTCATTGCCTCTTCATTGCAAGCAACAGGGATATTTGAGAAGTTTTCTACGGGAATATCCGGCAACTCGGGAGGCGATTACCCGGACAAGCTGAGGAAGATAATGTTCCCGGCGGCGGGTCTGTCGGCGTTTCTCAATAATACGCCGATAGTCGCAATGCTCATACCTGCTATAAAATCGTGGTGCAAGCGAAATAATTATTTGTCGTCAAAGTTTTTAATTCCTGTATCTTATGCGGCTATTCTCGGAGGAACCTGCACGCTCATAGGAACGAGTACAAACCTTGTTATCCACGGACTCTTAATAAACAGGGGATACGAAGGATTCAGTTTTTTTGAGCTTGCACTTGTCGGCGTACCGGTTACTATATTCGGACTTCTAATTATTTCATTATTTTTATACAAACTGCTTCCGAATCGAAAAGAAGCAATCGTGGAGCTTGATGAGCATACCCGGGAGTTTGTAGTAGAGCTTAAAGTAAATAATAAATACCCTTACATCGGTTCTACTATTGAAGAAGCCGGCCTTCGTCATCTTCAGGGATTATTCGTTTTCCAGTTAGAACGCAACGGAAAAGTAATGGCGCCTGTCCCGCCGCATGAAAGAATATTGAATGGAGACAGATTGTTCTTTACCGGCGTTCCCGAGACTATAATAGAATTACAAAAATATCCCGGTCTCGATATCGTGAAAGATCCTCATTTCGACCTTAAAAACTATGATTCGGATGAAAAAAAGACATACGAGGTCGTGATATCGCAAAGTTCACCGCTTGTGGGAAAAACAGTACGTGGGAGTAATTTCCGTGCGCATTACGATGCAGTTATTATTGCAATTCACAGGAACGGTATCCGTATAGATAAAAAAATAGGCGATATAAAACTTGAAGTCGGCGATACACTTTTAATACTCTCGGATAAAGATTTTCATGCACGCTGGTATCATTCACGCGATTTTTACCTGATATCGACAAGCAACCAGGCGCCGTCGAAACCGAAGATACAATCAATAATTACTATCGCGGTGTCAATAGGGATGATTCTTTTTGCTACGTTGGGAATACTTCCTATCGTTATCGCTGCGGGCGCTGCCGCCGTCATGCTGATCCTTTCGGGATGTATTAACGTTCAGGAAGCATACAGCAAAGTTGAATGGAAAATTCTGTTAACAATAGCATCTGCATTCGGGATAGCAACTGCAATTGAAAATACAGGCGTGGCGCAGTTCTTTGCGGCGCATATATTCGATTTTTCATCGGCTCTCGGCATCTTCGGTTTAATTGCCGCCGTTTATTTTTTAACATCGGTATATACCGAGTTCATCACCAACAATGCCGCCGCGGCATTGGTTTTCCCGATAGCATTGACGGTCGCATTACAATCCGGAATAGACGTGAAATCATTTTCCTACGCGGTGGTATTCGGCGCATCGACGGGTTTTGCAACGCCGATCGGTTATCAGACAAATTTAATGGTAAAGGGACCGGGACGGTATAATTTTATGGATTTTATGAAAATTGGAATTCCGTTTAAAGTAATTGTGGGAGTACCGACGGTTTTGATTATTTATTATTTGTTTGGATGAAGGAATGCCCTTTAAGTTTAGTATGTAGTGTATAATTATGAAATTTTATTTGTTGCCGAAAACATTACCCACCCCCTTGCCCCCTCCCTATTTTTTAGGGAGGGGTGAATAACTATCATGGATCGCAAAACCATTAACCAGCTCGCACGTGAATTACGAAACAATATGACTCCATCTGAAAAGAAATTATGGGCATTAATACGTAAACGACAGGTCAATGGTAAAAAATTTCTTCGTCAACATCCAATTTTACACGATAAGTTAAATAATCAATGGCGGTTTATTATAACAGATTTTTATTGTGCCGAAAAACGGTTTATTATTGAGATGGACGGTAAAATCCACGATTATCAAAAGGATCGAGATCGAAATCGCGATATAATTTGTAGAGAAAAAGGGTTAAAGGTGTTGCGTATAAAAAATGAAGAGATGAAAAATCCTACGAAGGTGATAGAGAAAATTAAACGCTATTTATAAATGATTTTATAAAATAAAAAATTCATATGTTGTCCCAAACATTACCCACCCCCTTGCCCCCTCCCTATTTTTTAGGGAGGGGGTAGGGAGTGGGAGAAATTATTAGATGATTGTAAAGATAAAAAAATTGTATAGTTTGTATAATTTTGAATTGAGCACATAACTTCCCGTTAAACGTCCCCCTCCCTAACGATTAGGGAGGGGGACCACAGGGGGTGGGTAACCCATGCAAACCAACACAATCCAAAATATCTTCTCAATAGCACAGGAAGCAGGCGCCGCGATACTGGATATCTATCGCTCGTCTGACAATGATGTAGACTATAAAAAAGACAATTCACCGTTAACATTAGCAGACAAACGATCACACGAAATAATTACAAAGCGGCTGAACGAAAACTATCCGCATATTCCGGTTTTATCGGAAGCAGCGGGCGGCTCAGTGTTAACCGAAGAAGGTTTTCCATTGCGATATAATAAAAAATCGCTCAGGAATCCGGCGTTAGTTACTACCGGAGATAAGGATTTACACCGGAAAGAATTGGTTTAGATATCAGAGGTCAAGAGGTCAAGAGAAAATAGGATGGAAATAACTCTCGAAGATATTAAAAAAGATATACATGAATTAAAAAATTATCTGCTGAAAAGTGATATAAGCGACAAAATTGTTAAAATTTACCTTTTCGGCAGCCATGTCAAAGGTGAGGCAACAAAAGATTCTGACATAGACGTCTTGATATTCACTTCTGACGGCGCTCAGGTTGATTCATCTCTGATGGATACGATCTTCGATTTTCAGTTAACTCGTAATATACCGATTGAAGTAATAACATCGCATGTAAACGATTTATACCCATTGCAGGATTATTTTATCTATAATGCTTTACGCTACGGATTGGAGATATATTCGATGGAAGAGATGGATATAAAAAAAGAAGCCGTAAGAAACCTACTGAATCTCGCCGAAGAATACCTGGAGTCGGCTGAAGAGGTTTTGGAAAACGGCAGATTTAGATTAGCCGTTGATGCAGCGTACAACACAGCGGAGTTGTCCGTTAAAGGTCTCATTCTCTTAAAGCAGGACGACCTTCCCGGAAGTCACGGTGGAGTAGTGAACATGTTCGGACAACTATATATAACTACCGGTGAAATCTCAAAGGACATAGGCAGGTCATTACATGTATGCCTTAAGTTGAGAAATAATGCGAGGTATAAGAGTAACGAAATCGTAACCCGGGATAACTCAAAAGAGGTAATATCTCTTGCAAGAACACTAATAAAATTGACTAAGGAAAAAGTAGGGATTTAGGAACATCATTCCACCGCAATATTATTAGCCGCAATTATTATTTTTAAATCAAAATCAAGATGTCGTTTCTTTATCCTTTCCCACGGTCTATCGACAAGGTCATACACCGACTTCTGACTTCTTGTTAACAACGATATTTTAGCATATGAAAAACAAACATTTAAGAATACTTGAAAACGAGTCTATATATGTAATGCGCGAAGCCGCCGCGCAGTTTGAAAATCCGGCAATACTCTTTTCCGGCGGGAAAGACTCGATTCTGCTGGTACATCTTGCCCGGAAGGCATTCTACCCGGCAAAATTTCCGTTTCCGCTTGTGCATATAGATACAGGGCACAACTTCCCGGAAACAATTGTGTACAGAGATGAACTCATCGAAAAACTCGGTGCACGGCTTATCGTCGGGAGTGTGCAGGAATCAATCGATAAGGGACGCGTTGTCGAGGAGACCGGTCCTGAGGCGAGCCGTAACTGGCTGCAGACCGTTACGCTGCTGGACACTATCAAAGAACACAAAATAGATGCGGCAATCGGCGGCGGACGCAGGGATGAGGAACGGGCGCGGGCAAAAGAAAGATTTTTCTCGCATCGCGATATTTACGGTCAGTGGGATCCCAAAAATCAACGCCCGGAGCTGTGGAATATATTCAACGGCAGAAAAAATCCGGGCGAGCATTTCAGAGTGTTCCCGATAAGTAACTGGACGGAACTGGATGTGTGGCAATATATCTCCCAGGAGAAAATAGCGCTTCCTTCTCTTTATTTTTCTCATAAACGAAAGGTGTTCGATCGCGACGGCGTCACGTTTGCATATACCGATTTTATGACTCTTCTCCCCCATGAAAAAGTATATGAAAAGACGGTAAGATTTCGCACGATAGGTGATGCGACCTGCACCGGAACGGTTGATTCCAACGCAAATACGCTTGAAGATATAATAGCCGAGGTTGCTGCATCGCGCCTAACCGAACGTGGCAACCGAAACGACGATAAACGCTCCGAAGCTGCGATGGAGGATCGGAAGCTGCAGGGATATTTCTAAATAGCAGATTTAGTTTGTACGTAGTTATGAGTTGAATAAATTTGAAATAAGAATGATTGATTGGCTGCTTGATTGATTGACTGCTTGAATGCTCGAAGCCAATCATCCAATCAATCAAGCATTTATAATATATTGCAATAACATAACAAGAGAGCAATGGACTTACTACGCTTCACAACCGCAGGCTCCGTTGACGACGGCAAAAGCACTCTAATCGGACGTTTATTGTTCGATTCGAAGTTGATCTTCGAAGACCAACTCCAGGAGATTGAACGAACAAGCAAACGCCGCGGCGAGGACGGTTTAAACCTCGCACTGCTTACCGACGGACTGCGCGCCGAGCGGGAGCAGAACATTACCATCGACGTTGCGTACCGATATTTTGCGACGCCGAGACGCAAGTTCATCATTGCCGATACGCCCGGACACGAGCAGTATACGCGCAATATGGTTACCGGCGCCTCAACCGCCGATCTTGCCGTTATATTGATCGACGCCCGCAAAGGAGTATCAAGACAATCCAAACGCCACGCGTCTATTTCCTCGCTGTTGCAAATTCCGCATATTGTTGTCTGTGTAAACAAAATGGATCTTGTCGAGTATTCACGGGACCGGTTTGAGGAGATCGTGCAGGAGTTCGAGGAGTTTGCAGGCAAGCTTGAGGTTGAGGATATCACCTTCATACCAATCTCGGCGTTGAAAGGCGACAACATTGTCAACAAAACTGAAAACATGCCGTGGTATAAGGGCTCGACGCTGATGTACCATCTCGAGCATGTCAACATTGCATCCGACAAAAACCTTGTGGATTTCCGGTTCCCGGTGCAGTATGTGATACGTCCGCACCAGGATTTCCGTGGATTTGCCGGACGAATTGTCTCCGGCGTAATCCGTCCCGGTGAGGAGATAATGGTGCTCCCTTCGCGTTTGACCAGCACGGTTCGTTCCATTGTTACTATGAACGGAGAGCTGGAAGAAGCATCTGCCGGGGTCTCGGTGGTTATGACTATTGAAGACGACATTGATATAAGCCGCGGAGATATGATCGTGCGAAAGAAAAACGTACCGCAGGTTGCATCAAAGTTCGACGCATTTTTCTGCTGGATGAATCCGAAATCGATGGAGGTCGACAGGCAATATATGCTTATGCACTCGACACGTGCTGTGAAAGCGTATGCGAGAGATATTATATACCGGCTAAACGTCGATACCCTGCACAGGGAAAAGAACGGAACGCTTGAATTAAACGATATCGGCAGGGTAGAGTTTGAGACTTCCCAGCCGTTGTATTTCGATCCGTATAAAAACAATAGAGGCGCCGGAAGTTTTATTGTTATCGATCCGGCAACGAATGTAACGGTCGGAGCGGGGATGATACGAAGTGCGGTAGTTGAAGAAACCACGCAGCCGGCGATCAAACAAAAAAAATCTCCCGACGTGGTATGGCATGAGTGGAACATTCCGAGGGAGGTGCGCGAAGAGCGGAACGGACACAAAGCAGCCGTTCTCTGGCTTACCGGACTCTCCGCCTCCGGCAAAAGCACCATCGCCCGCGAACTTGAAAAAAAAATATATCAAAAGGGATGCAGGACGATGCTCCTCGACGGCGATCAGGTGCGCCACGGCTTGTGCAGCGACCTCGGCTTCAGCGATTACGACCGGACGGAAAACATCCGCCGCGTAGCAGAAACCGCGCGTCTCTTCTTCGAGCACGGTAACATCGTAATTTGCACATTCATATCTCCCTTCCAGAGCGACAGAGACTTCGCCCGCAGCTTACTGCCGGATGGAAGATTCTTCGAAATCTATGTAGATTGCGACATAGAGACTGCAAGAACACGAGATCCAAAGGGTCTCTATGAGAGAGCAATAAAAGGAGAAATAAAAAACTTCACCGGAATTTCATCACCCTACGAAAAACCGGCTAAACCCGAATTGATTCTCAATTCCAAGAATTATAAACCGGAAGAATTGGTTGATATCCTATACGAAGAGCTGTATTCAAATCAAATACTTACATGATCCGATTAAACACAAAAGTATCGGTCAGACGTCAGAGATCAGAATTAGATCCTAAAATCAGCCACGGCGGACGAACCAGAAACCTGGAACCCGAAACCATAAACGTGAAACATAAAACTGCAAAAATCTATGGAGTTAGTGATATCGTTGATATATTTTGATAAAGCATATTATAAGGGAAGATCAAAATGAAACCACAAAAGAGTTTTGAAAAGTTGAGCAGAGAGGTTTTTAAATTACCTCCGGAGGAAAGAGCTGATCTTGCCAGGAAGATTATAGAAAGTCTGGA
>PWYR01000123.1 GCA_003567775.1 Ignavibacteriales bacterium
AAGAATTACAGAACGCTTTAATCGTACTCGAAAGACATTCCGATATAGATATAACGGTTTTGGAACGAGATATCGAACGTCGGTGGATAGTCGAAAGGGGATTGATAGTCGTAATGCAGAGTGTGTTTAATATTGCAGCTCACATACTTTCATCACAATTTAACAACGAATGGGATGATTATTTTACTCTTTTGGGAAAACTTGGTGATCATGGCGTTTTGCCGAAAGAGTTTGCCGATCATTTTAAGAAAATGTCCGGATTCAGAAATATTCTTGTTCACGAATACGATATAATAGATCTTTCGGTTGTGCAGAAAGTAATGAACGATGAGCTGAGTGATTTCAAAGAATTTATTACATATGTTCAAGCATTCGTTCAGAAACTTTGAGTAAGATACCGTACACCGCGTTGTTAAAATAAACTCTGCATGGGTAATAGTAAATCCATCATACAAGTATTAAATAATCACATAAACCGGAATGGTCACAATCTTCTCCGCGAATTCTCCGACTTCCTCGCACTCCCCAACCATGCCTCTTCAATAGAAGACACCAGAAAAAACGCTGCATACATAAAAGACATGTTTGAAAAACGGGGAGTGAATGTTGAGATTGCCGAATTGCCCGGCGCATCGCCGTGTGTATTCGGTGAATATCGAACTCCCTCTGCAGAGCGGACTATGTTACTTTACGCTCACTACGACGGTCAGCCCGCAAATCCATCGGATTGGCATAGCGATCCCCGGCATCCTGTTCTTCGTACAGATACAATCGAGAACGGCGGCGAGATCCGCTCTTTCCCGTCACCGGGTGAACCGATTGATCAAGACTGGAGAATCTATGCCCGCTCGGCAAGCGACGATAAGGCGCCCTTCATTGCTATTGCAGCCGCACTCGACGCCTTGCGCGAAAATAACGTTCCGATAACGTCGAATTTAAAATTCATATTTGAAGGAGAGGAAGAGATTGGGTCTCCTCACTTGGCGGAATATTTACAGAAATACAAAGATAAGTTACATGCAGATGTCCTGGCAATTTGTGACGGACCCGTTCATCAAAGCGGGCGCGCACAACTTTTTTTCGGCGCCCGCGGGTACGCAGGATTGGACATCACCGTGTATGGACCGAACCGTCATCTGCACAGCGGTCATTACGGCAACTGGGCGCCCAACCCCTCCCTGCTGCTCGTCCATCTTCTCGCATCGATGAAAGAACCCGGCGGCAGAGTATTGGTAGACGGATTTTATGACGGTGCTGATACATTAAACGATGATGAAAAGAAAAGTTTTTCAACCTACCCCGATAATGATGAAAAACTTAAAAAAGAATTGGGCATCGCACAGACGGAGGGAGATGATGAAAACCTTATTGAGCGGTTGCTATTACCGTCGTTGAACATTCGCGGACTCGACGGCGGAGAAACCGGCAGGCAAGCTCAAAATGTTATACCGTCATCGTCATCTGCTTCGATAGATGTACGGCTTGTGAAAGGAATTAATCCCGGTGCAATGCTCGACCGGATCGAGACGCATATTCGCCGTCAGGGATTTTATATCATTCGGGATGAACCGGACAATGAAACGCGAATGAAATACCCACGGTTGGTGAAGGTTGTTCGTCACGTAGGGTATGCGGCTGTTCGTACTCCAATGGACATACCGGCGGCGCAGTATATTCGTCATGCCGTCGAACGTATCGCAGAGGAGGTAGTTTTGCTGCCGACTCTCGGCGCCTCTCTTCCCCTTCACGACTTTGATGAATTGTTACACATCCCGATTGTCGGTATCCCGATTGCTAACCACGATAACAATCAGCACGGGCCTGATGAAAACCTTCGCATCGGGAATATGTGGTACGGTGTGACATTATTCGCATCAATGTTTTCCAATGTTATAAAATAATTTTGCCATCACATTATTCTGGCTTATATTACACTATGGATCCGGACTCTCTCTTTTTCGAACTATACCACACCCTTCCCCGTCAGGGACCGGGCGATAATGAATCGACGCGAAAAGCGTTTTCTTATCTCAAAGATCTACCACCTCGAATAACATTACTCGACGTCGGATGCGGCAGCGGAATGCAAACTATTCAGCTTGCGAAACTAATCAACGGACACATAACTGCAATCGATATTCATGAACCGTTTCTTCGAAAGTTAAGAACCGATATCGAAGTACAGGGATTATCCGGAATAGTTACCGAACTCAACAAGTCGATGTTCGAAATGGATTTCACCAGTGAGAGCTTTGACGTGATCTGGTCCGAAGGCGCAATGTATATTTACGGTTTTCGCAAAGCATTGGCCGATTGGAAAACATTGCTTAAACCGGTGGGCTATCTGGTGTGCTCCCATATCGCCTGGCTGAAGGATTCCCCTCCCGCGGAAGTAAAAACATACTGGATAAGGGAATATCCCGAAATTACCGGTATCGAGGAAAATGTGAAGATAATTCGAGATGAAGGGTATATTCCGGTTGGTCATTTCTCATTGCCGGAGGAAAGCTGGTGGAATAATTACTATAATCCGCTCAATCGGCGCATCGATATCCTGAGTCAAAAATACCGTACCGCCAAACTTTTTAAAAGTCTGATAGATGCAATGAAGCTCGAAATGTATATGTTTAAGAACTATTCAAAGTATTACGGGTATGTGTTTTTTATAATGAAGAAATGATGCAATATGCCGGGAACACTCAAAAAAATCTGGATAAAACGCGCCAAATTAGGTCCGATGGACCCGGTGGACTCTGCCGTGCTTATCAAAAACGTGGGCATACTCGGCAATGCAAATCAGCGGGGAAAGCGGCAAGTTACTATAATCGAAGAGGAAATATGGCAGGAAATGATGCGTGAATTGGATGCCGACACCGATCCTTCGTCGCGGCGCGCAAATCTTATGGTGAGCGGTATATCGCTCCAGGAGAGTCGCGGCAAAGTGCTCCGGGTTGGAGAGTGCGCAATAGAGATCTATGGCGAGACAAAACCGTGCGAACGGATGGATGAATCCCTGCCCGGGTTACAGGAAGCAATGCAAAAGAATTGGCGGGGTGGGGCATTCGGTGTAATTTTACGTGGCGGTGAAATCAGACCGGGGGAGGTGGTGTATTTTGAGCGAAGCGAAAATAATTAGTATGACTCTGCAAGAACCGGAATACTCACATCCTCATCTATCATTATAGCGTTTAACTCCTCTTCGAGAACTGCTAATTGTTTCTGAAAAACGGAAACGACCTCATCCCACTGCGTCGAGATATTCTCCGCAAGTTGCTTGTAGTATGCAATACCCTCGTTTAATTTGTTCTGAAAAGAGTCAAAGTATATTATCTGTGAATCGTTCAACGGTTTCGGAGCGCGTTCTATTCTCGATCGCAGATAATCGATATACAGTTTCAATTCATTCAGGAACATATGCGGACGGTCTTTCCGTGTCATCAAATTAATCCGCCCGTAAACATGATCCACCATTTCTTTTAACGATGAGATTTTTGAAAAATACGCAATGTTCGGTCCGGGACACACCGACACACCCTGACTTTGAAGGTGAGGATTCATCTCGCCCGTGATCAGGGCGGGATTACTTAACCCGACACAAAGACACATCTTTTCGACCACTTCGTTGACCGCCTTCTTCAATTCTTTCTTATCGAGATTTTGAGATTCGAGTTCTTTTATCTTTGTTTTCTGATATACCCGCGAGGCGGTACAGATCGGATTCTTGCTGAATTCGGTATTGAACACAAGGTGTTGTTTCAGACAGGGAGCGCCCGGTTTCCCCTCATCGATACGACGTTGTTTTTCAATTTCTGCCGAATTACCCCGGACCGTGTTGAACGGTACGCCGAGCGGTGAAACCTCACTTAAGTACAGATCTTTTTCCCGTGCATTGCACAATACACCCAATGTTTTTTCGTCGATATTCACAATGTCGGGAACCAAAAGGAACGGTGTTCCCCCCCCGACGGAATCGACATCATAATATTCATTCAGGAATAGGTGTTCCTGGTTGGTGCCTACACCGCCCTGAACGGTAATTCGCATCGAAGGCGGTTCGCTCACCGTTGTTCGTCCTTCTCGTTCAAGTCCGCTTGTGTACAATTCATATAAAGTATCGATGAGTTCATTTCGGTTCGATTTGAATTCTTCGAGAATAGGACCGAGCAGATAGCCGTCGGTCGCAAAGGCGTGTCCGCCGCAATTCAATCCCGATTCGATCCTGAACTCCGATATCCAGAGCCCCTTCTTTGCGAGGAATTTTCCCTGAATTAGTGCAGACCGGTAATCGCTTACTTTCAGAATGATCTTCTTTATAAGATTACCATATTTGTCGGGATAAAAATCGTTGAAACGCGCCGTGTAGCCGTATAGCCGCGGATTCATGCCGGCTGAGAACACCACCGACGAGTTGAGGTTGCTGTTGCCGAATCCCCGTAGCGCAGCGTGTGCGTCGTTGAATTCATTCGAGAGAACTTCATTCTTTTTCGCATAGTTCACACGATCCAGTTTTGTCATAATGTTGACGTCGATCGCGCCGGGAGTGATCTCTTCTTTTAATTGTTGTCCGAGAACCGCTGCATCATCTTCGTTCGCTCGAAGCATAATATTATATTTCTGCCTCAGAGGTGAAGAATCCGGCAGGAGATTAAAATATTTTGTGATCTCACTTTCATTTTCAAAGGGGGATTCTTTCAGTTTTTTGAAGTTTTCTACAACGATATCGTCAACAAGGTTCAGATACGCGGTGATCCGTCGTGCTCTGCTGTCTTCCGCCCGTTCATGGATCGGTTCAAAGGGAATCTTTCTCAGGTTACTGTGATACTCACGCATTCGTTCCGTGAGCCGGTGATCGACGATCGAAATAACCGAATCGATACCGTAATGTGCCAGTTTAACAGGTGTATCGACCGTATAGCCGGTACCCATCACGGGAATATGGAAGGAATGTATATCTTTTCTTTTTGACATACCAATCTCTTTCTGTAATTATTATCCGGATTTTTTGCTCTACTACCAATACGGTCAACGCTGCGGAATCCACTTCACTACTCGGGTATACCACCGCATCAGATGTTTGAATAATCTGTACTATACCCTCAATAACAACTATTTTTAGGAATAATGCAATACTCCGTTAAAAATTAATTGAAATATAAGCTTTCTTGCCCGCATTGACTAATCAATAAAAATTTCATACCATATAGTATAGATACCTCACTATATAAAATAGCATAACGGATACCCGCACATCTATGGGACACTTCAGTTTTATATCACCACCATTTAACTACAGAAACAGAGAATTATCATGTCTGCCGATAGTATTAGGAAAATTATCGATGATACGAGAGATCAACCTGCGAACATTATCGTAGTCCTTGAAGATATTCAGGCAAAATTCGGTTACCTCCCCGAGGAGTCGTTACGTGTTGTTGCAGAAGAAACCGGACAATCACTTGTAGATATATATGGCGTCGCAACCTTTTACAAGACCTTCAGTCTCAAGCCGCGGGGACAGCATCGTGTGTCCGTTTGCCTCGGTACTGCCTGCCACGTACGCGGCGGCCCGTCGATAGAGAAAGCATTCCAGCGGGCGCTCAATTGCAAAACGGGAGAAACAACAGACGATAAAAAATTTACGCTCGAAACGGTTGCCTGCCTCGGCGCCTGCGCACTCGGTCCCATCGTGGTTGTCGATCAACATTACTTCTCAAAAGTTACCATCGACGATGTCAGGCGCGTCGTACGGAAAACCCTCGAAGGGTTGGATAAAGTTGACATTACAAAAGACAAAAGCGTCTTCCCTGTTGAGATTATCTGTTCACGATGTGCACATAGTTTAATGGATCCGACATTTTTAATTGATGACTATCCGTCGGTGCGGGTCACCATTTATTTTGAGCGCATGCACGGCTGGCTTCGTTTATCGAGTGTATACGGCAGCTATAATATTGAATCCGAGTACGAGATTCCGATGGACGCCGTTGTTAATATTTTCTGTCCGCACTGTCATACTGAACTGAAAGGAAATATCCCGTGTCCCGAATGTCATGCCCCGATGGTATCGATGGTAGTGCGGGGAGGCGGCGTTGTACAAATATGTTCGCGACGGGGATGTAAAGGACATATGCTTGATGTGACCGGTATGAATTAAAACTTACAGGGTTTGACCATTTATATAATCCTACGAGCGAAGTACAGTAATGTCGAAACTACAATCCATTAATGAGTTTAAAGCCCTTCAGGGTGAACAAGTTACACTCCGGGAAACCGACGTACCGACAATTGTTATTCCGGCAGGGACCTGCGGTCAGGCAAGCGGCGCAAACGACCTGATGCGCATTGCAAAGCGCGAATTATTATACAAACAGCTTACCGATTATATTAAGCTTCGTATAACAGGATGCCACGGCTACTGCGAACTGGAACCCTCGGTGCTTATTGAACCATACGGAACGTTCTATCCGAAGGTAACCATCGACAATATGGCGCGTATCGTCGGCGCCGTACACAAAGGTGAAGTACTGACCGATTTACTTTATACCGATCCCGATACCGGTGAGCGCATAGAAAAGCAGAATGACATCCCGTTCTTTAAAAATCAAATGCGCTCTCTCCTGTCCCGTAATGAAATAATCGATCCCATTCGAATACTTGATTATATCGGCGCCGGCGGCTATTCATCGTTTGTTAAAGTGCTCGAAGAGGGAAATCCCCGACAGGTTATCGAAGAAATTAAAGCATCGGGTTTGCGGGGACGGGGCGGAGCCGGATTCCCGACCGGTAGAAAGTGGGAATTCCTTGCCAATCAAAAAAACGGACAGACCAAATATCTCGTTTGTAACGCCGACGAAGGCGATCCCGGCGCGTATATGGACCGGAGTCTGCTTGAAGGAAACCCCCATAGTATAATAGAGGGAATGCTTATCGGAGCGTATGCTGCCGGTGCAACGGACGGTATAATTTATGTACGGAATGAATACCCACTTGCTATCAAACATTTGATTATCGCGATCCGGCGCGTGTATGATCTTGGTTTGCTCGGAGAAAATATTCTCGGAAGCGGTTTTTCGTTTAATCTCGACATAGCAAAAGGCGCCGGCGCATTCGTGTGCGGCGAAGAAACCGCGCTCATTAAATCCATCGAAGGTAAAATGGGCGAGCCCCGTCAACGTCCTCCCTTTCCCGTTGAGAGAGGCATAAACGGTAAGCCGACTGCAATTAACAACGTCGAGACGTGGGCGAATATACCGGTTATAATCGAACATGGGGCAAAGAAGTTTGAGGAGACGGGCACAGCCAATAATTCCGGAACGAAAATTTTCAGTCTCGTCGGGAAAATACAAAATACGGGACTTGTGGAAGTACCGATGGGTATGACGCTTAAGGAAATTATCTTCGGTATCGGCGGCGGTTCTCCGGGTAGAGGCAAAATAAAAGCGGTGCAAACGGGAGGTCCGTCGGGCGGCTGCATTCCGGTGGCGAATTTCCCCCTGCCGATAGATTACGATAGTCTCGCGCAAGCCGGTTCTATTATGGGTTCCGGCGGTATGATAGTGATGGATGAACATACCTGTATGGTGGATGTTGCAAAGTACTATACCCGGTTTCTGAAGGATGAATCGTGCGGGAAATGCTTTACGTGCAGGGAAGGAATTCAACGGATGTACGAACTCCTTGACGATATTTCAAACGGGAACGCTACACCCGATACATTAGATTTGCTTAAAGAACTTGCGCTTGTCATTAAAGACACAACAATGTGCGGACTCGGTCAGACTGCGGCGAATCCGGTGCTTTCAACTATAAAATATTTTAATAACGAATACCGTGAACATATTTACGATAAACGATGCCGTTCGTATGTATGTAAGGATCTCACCGGTGCGCCGTGTCATTCCGCGTGTCCACTGGGGACGGAAGCATGGAGGTACGTTGCTCATATTGCCCGCGGAGAGTATGAGAAAGCGTACCGGGCTATTCGCGAAACGAATCCCTTCCCGTCGGTCTGTGCACGGGTGTGCAGCCATCAGTGCGAAGAAGTATGCCGGGCGGGACTCGGCGGCGGAGAACCGGTAGCAATACGGGCGCTCAAACGGTTCGTTACCGATACGATCGATCCGTCTTCATACAAGCCCGTTAGAAAATATGACAACGGTCGCCCGCAAAAAATTGCCGTCGTCGGTTCGGGACCTGCCGGGCTTACCGCTGCACATTATCTTTCATTGAAAGGATATAAGGTTACCGTATTCGAAAAAGAGGAACAGCCGGGCGGTATGTTAAGCAGCGGCATCCCGGAATACCGTCTGCCGCGCGAGACATTGAAAAAAGAAATTGGATCACTGATCGATGAGAATATCGATTTGAAATGCAATAAAGCCATCGGATATGATTTTACCATAGATGATGTATTCGAGCGCGGGTACGAGGCAGTGTTCCTCGCAATGGGTGCGCATAAAAGCAAGCTGCTTGATATCGAAGGAGAAGATCTTGACGGCGTGTATCCTGCAATAGAATTTTTAAAGTCGTTCAATTTGCGAGGCCAGAGCCTGGCAAAAGGACGTGTCGGCGTTATCGGCGGCGGCGACTCGGCAGTTGATGCTGCGCGGGTTTCGTTGCGGGAAGAAAGTGTCGATAGTGTTACAATGTTGTATCGCAGGTCAAGGTCGGAAATGCCGGCGCTGCGGCATGAAATTGACGCCGCTATCGAAGAGGGGGTCGAACTTGTAACGATGGTCTCCCCCGTTAGGATACATTCGGAGAACGGAAAGCTTGCCGGCGTGGATGTGGTTAAAAACAAGCCCGGCGACGTGGATGCATCGGGAAGAAAGAAGCCGGTCCCCGTTCCCGGCTCGGAATATTTCATCCAATTCGATACTCTTATTGTCACTATCGGCGATACCCCGGATGTCGAATACATAGCTTCGATGGGTATAGAGGTAAGTAAATGGGGAACATTGAAAATCGATGAAACGACGCTGATGACAAACAGGCCGGGCGTATTTGCCGGCGGCGACGTGGTAACGGGACCGAACACCGTTGTCGATGCAATTGCGCACGGTAAGAAAGCCGCCGTTATGATCGACCGGTATGTGAACGGTAGAGAATTGAAACAACCGGAAGCCCGGCGTATACCCTCGGTATATGTACCTCCACTTGAAGTAACAGGAGAAGACGCGGAGGATCAGGAGAACAAACGAATCGAACTCCCGACAATTCCGGTCTATGAACGGAAGAGAAGTCTCGCTGAAGTGGAATTAACGTTGATGGAAGAGCAGGCATTGTATGAAGCCCGGCGCTGCTTGCGGTGCGATCTGGAATTTACGAGTGAAAGGATAGATGTGTAATGCGATCTTTAAATACACACCCCCGGCCCCTCTTTTTAGAGGGGAGTCATCCCGCTTGCCACCAAGAAGGCTTGTGTAGGTTAGGTGTGTGTTTTGTTGTTGGATAGATACAATACTAAATAATAAAACATACATAACCATGATAACCCTAAAAATAAACGGACTCCCCGTAACAGTCGATAAAGGCGCCACACTCCTTGAAGCCATCAGGTTTTTGGGATTTCACGTTCCGACGCTCTGCCACATGGAAGGATTGTCGCCGATGGGCGCATGCCGGCTATGTGTTGTTGAAATCGGTAACGGGAATAACAACAAACTTGTCTCATCCTGCACGTATCCCGCACAGGAAGGACTTAACGTACGCACGTCATCGACCCGCGTTATGAATGCACGAAAGATGATCATAGAATTATTGCTCGCAACCGCACCGCAGTCGAAGACCATTCAGGATATTGCGGCAAAGTACGACGTGCGCCGGCAGCGGTTCAGACAGCGATATGAATCCTGTATCCTGTGCGGATTGTGTGTTCGCATGTGTGAAGAGCAGATGATGGCTAAGGCGATCGGTTTCAGAGGGCGCGGCGACCGGCGGAGCATCGGCACACCGTTCGATAGCAAATCCGAAAAATGCCGGCTCTGCGGCGGCTGCCTCTATGTTTGCCCGGCATGCGAACTCCGGTGTACATACACCGAACCCGACAAAGCGGTGTGCGGCGGCTGCGCCAATTTGAGTCCACCCTGTTTAATTAACTATGATGATGTAATGTGCTACATGGATCCGTGTGTTGCATGCGAACTTCCAAAAGAATAGTAAGAACAAAAGGAATAGGAATATGACCTTCTCGAGAATTAATTCATCGGCAGCAACGCTTACAAAAAACAGAACAGAAGAATCCATCACACCGTCATCAGGTATGTGCGTGACGTGTGTCGACGGATGCATCGGCATGTGTGAGATTGGTAAATCTGCATACCGCGGTCACGAGGTAATCTATCCTCAGCCGTTTGGTGTAATAACCACGGCGGCTGAGAAAAGGTACCCCGTCGATTACTCGCATTTTAATATAATGGGATCGGTTGCCGGTGCGCACGGTATAGAAGCGGACAGTGACAAGGCAATTTTCCCGGCGGCAAACCTTGAAGTCAAGATAGGTCACGATAATGGATTGAAGTTTAAACTGCCTTTGCTTATCCCCGGCATCGGTTCTACCAATATCGCAAAGAACAACTGGGAGGGCTTAGCCATCGGTTCGGCGCTTGCCGGAACCGGTTTGACGATCGGCGAGAACGTTGCGGGAATGGATTCCAACACTCAGATCGATAACGGACAGATAACCGATACCGTAGATCTGAAACGGCGGGTAAAGTTATTTCATGATTACCAGCGGGATGGGTACGGTGCAATTATCGTACAGGCAAACGTGGAAGATACGCGTCTCGGCGTACACGAATACGTCATAGATAAGCTCGGCGTGGAGTGCGTCGAGATGAAATGGGGACAGGGGGCGAAGAACATCGGCGGTGAAGTGAAAATAAAAGACCTCGAAAAAGCGCAGATGCTGTATAAGCGCGGGTACGTCGTGCTTCCCAATCCGACCGATCCGCATGTTATTAAAGCGTTCGAGCGAAAGAACTTTACCGAGTTTGAGCGCCATGCCCGCATCGGTATGGTAACCGAGGAATCGTTTGCCAGGCGCGTTGAGGAGCTTCGCAGCGCGGGCGCGAAATATATCTTTTTGAAAACCGGCGCTTTTCGGCCCGTTGATATGGCGCGTGCGCTTGCCTATGCATCGAAGTATGAGATCGATGTGCTCACCGTTGACGGTGCGGGCGGCGGCACCGGTATGAGTCCGTGGCGGATGATGAACGAATGGGGAATTCCGCCCGTTGAGCTTCACTCGTTAATGTATAAGTACGCTAAAAAACTGTCCGATAAAGGGAAACACGTCCCTGCTTTGATAGTCGCCGGCGGTTTTATAATGGAAGACCAGATATTCAAAGGTCTCGCACTCGGGGCGCCGTTTGTTAAAATGGTCGGCATGGCGCGCTCACCTATAGCGGCGGCGATGGTGGGTAAAACGCTCGGTCATGCAATCGATACCGGACAATTGCCGGTATACGTAGAGCGTTTCGGGAATTCGGTCGATGAAATTTTTGTAACGGCAAGCGAGCTGCGGAAAGAACTCGGCGACGATGAATTCTCCCGTCTTCCCACCGGCGCGATCGGTCTGTACACGTACTACGAGCGCCTTGCTCAGGGATTACGCCAGCTCATGTGTGGCAGCCGCAAGTTCACGCTCGAATATATAGAACGTGACGATCTTGCCGCGCTTACGAAGGAGGCATCGGAAATTAGCGGCATCCCGTATGTGATGGAATTAGATAAATACGAAGCGGAGGAGATGTTGAATTTTTAGATGTGCCTTCTGCACATTACTGCGACTTGATTTTTATAGAAATAGGTACTATAATCTTTTACTGTCTATTGTAAACTAAAAACGGAGAAATTGCTGTAACCAAATACAGCGACTCTCCCCACTTATCCCCTCCAGCTGCTCGCCTGTACTAAAGGGAGAGGATCGACCTTATAAAAGAGTGCTATTCATTTTTATAGACTACGACGCTTTT
Organism: Ignavibacteriales bacterium; assembly: GCA_003567775.1. Classification (GTDB taxonomy): domain Bacteria; phylum Bacteroidota; class Ignavibacteria; order T3Sed10-11; family T3Sed10-11; genus T3Sed10-11. Next base: position 11,976 of record PWYR01000123.1, read on the forward strand.
TAGTTCCGAATATCCGACGTATACGATGTAGATAAATCTGAATTAATGGATTATTTCTTTTTGAGTGGAGCTATCTATGATCGATCATACATTCTTTTACCGTAGAGTGAAAAAGCTTACCTTCCTATTAATCGCACTCACAGGGGGATTTGTATTTCA
>PWYR01000004.1 GCA_003567775.1 Ignavibacteriales bacterium
TCTCATCTTCATACCAATATGCCAATTGATTCGCTTTCATCTCACCTATTGACGATAGCATTCGGTGTTTATGCCGGCGGATATCCTCCTCCTGGTAACGGTAATATAAATATCCACCCAAAACGAATAGAATACTTAAAATAGTCACCAAAAATACTATATGCGACTTTTTTATTGCGGTTGATCGTTGTGCTTGCATGATGGGGTTCCCGTTCTATTCAATAATAGCCAGACGTTATAATATAATTAGATAGAACAAAGACGATATTATAATCGATGAGTTTGCCGAACATTGGTGTGATTGTGTGAGGTTGGAACGATGAATATGTATACGCGGACATATAATGAAATCTTTCAATATTTTGCGAAATGAGATATATCACTCTTTTTTTAAAAATCGGAGAAAATTCGGAATAAGTCAATATTTACATCAGATTATTTTCAGAAAGGTCACAATTGCAGCACATTGCCGGTTGAAATTGATAAAATAATTCGTACCTTATCATTTATATAATACAACCGAAAAAGATTTCATGTGTGTTTTCAAAACAAATTGTAAGTTTTCCGGTTACGCGTATATAGGTGTAATACGCAACATTGATGAAAGCATATTTATCCATAGTTTTACTATTTCTCCTTTCATGTCAAACTTTTGAGTTGACAGGAGCAGAAAACCGCTATCAAGATAACGATAAATCGGATCCTCTGCATTCAAAAAATATTTACTTGCTTCCTGCGGCCGAAACATTCGGACTCAACCTATTTGTCTGGGCTTCGCTTCGTTATATAATGCAAGCGGATTATGCGCGAATCGGGACACGAACTATGTCGAACAACTTGAAGACGGGATTTGTCTGGGACACCGACGACTTCTGGACGAACCAATTCTCTCATCCGTATCATGGCGGCCTTTATTTTACACTTGCACGATCAAGCGGGCTCAACTTCTGGAATTCTCTCGTCTACCCTGTCGGCGGTAGTCTTATGTGGGAGTTATTTATGGAGAATGAACCCCCATCTATAAACGACTTTATAGTTACACCCACAAGCGGTATTATCCTCGGTGAGATTACTTATCGTATATCATCTCTTATAATCAATGATCAAAAAACGGGCTGGGCGAGAACGTGGCGCGAAATAGCAGCGGCTGCAATTTGCCCTATGCACGGGTTTAACAGGCATGTTTTGGGTATAAAGTACAATCCACACGCCCCACCGTCGGAACACCCCTTTTCTGCAACGTTATCAATCGGGGCAAACGGCGTCTTTTTCGATCGAAAACTATCAAAGCGCGAACCCCATATGTTCATCGGCTACGGTATGGAATACGGCGACCTGTTTTCCACCGGAATAAACAACAAGCCGTTCGATTATTTCATAACCTCAACTGATGTTATACTATCGCGCAGCAATCTTATTGTAGAGATATTCGGAAGCGGAATGTTGTGGAGTAAAAATATGAGCTTCCCGGGATCGGACGATGGAATTCTCGGTGTGTTCATGGATTTTGATTATTTACACAATGCTATATATAAGCTTTCCGCTACAAGTATTGGCGGAAAAATGTTCAACACCTTTAGCATATCACGCTTGGTTGAACTATCTACCGCTGCTTCTTTGACGGGGGTCGTTCTGGGAGGTACAAATTCTATTCGTGCCGAAGAAGAATTGGGAAGAGACTATAACCTCGGTCCCGGTTTGAACACAGAGATAGAAACAGCGGTGACGATGTCAGATATCGGGTCGGTGTACTTGAAGTGGCAGCATTATTGGCTGCATACAATCAGCGGCGCCGATGCAGATGACCTGCTCATGTTTATTACGGTCGGTACTTCGATGAAAATAGTATCGGATATAAGATTCAATATCGAATATATTCAATACAATCGATGGGCTCACTATCAGGATTACCCGACAAAAGAAAAAAGCAATTTTGCTATTCGAAGTTATATCGGTATTACCTTATGAAATACCGCTGTTTGCATTGATCGAAATGTTATTTTCGATTCCCTGTCAATACAACAATCACCACCCAAACAATTACCCTGAACACCATCGCATACAGACTCTCGGCCGCTACAGGTCCTTCTTGAATATATCCGAAACTCACAAACGTGAGAACGATAAGATGAGCACCTGCTATTGCTGCGGTTAATCTTACCGCCCATCGTTTCTTATTCCACAATCCGATACCGGCAATGAGTGCAGTCATCCCTGCAATGATGTTATATACGATAAGCGATGTAAGTGTAAAGTAATCGACTTCTCTCATCCCGGTCAGTACGGTCATACCCGATATAAAAGATAGAGAACCGATCACAATACTCAGTAAAGATGCTATTTTTATTTTCATTTTTATCCCCAAGAACTAAAGTGATTTTATTATACTATTCATATCTTTTATCTTTCTGGAAGTAAACTGTTTTCTCCCGGACTCCGATAAAATACCTTCGAACAGTACCGTTGAAATAGTATAAAAAGCATCGTCGGCAGCATACGCAGAGCGGGACAATTTTGATTCGTGCATTACGTTTTCGAGCGCCCCGAGATACGACGGGAGAATAATATCGTTGTGAATATCAGACCGTATCAAACGGAGGAATTTTCCTTCATCAAGAAATGAAATAAAATTATGAAATACCGTCTCCCGCGCCTCGTCCAACTGTTTCCA
>PWYR01000104.1 GCA_003567775.1 Ignavibacteriales bacterium
GTGCGGCAGGCATCAGTTTGCTTGAAGATATTAACCTGAGAGGGCAATAGTTAGAAAGAATATCGCCTACTTGCCTGGCATCCTGGATGATTAATTCATTCTGGCGAACTTTCTTCCATAGAACATTACCCATCTCGGCAATTATGAGGTCAGGTGCAAGTAACCTGGCCTGCTCCTGTCTGTAAAGCTCCAGGTAATGTACTGCAGCATCACTTAAAGGCTCCGGAATATACCACTTTACTGCAACGCTGCTATCTATGACATAGGTTTTCATCGGTTCCTATCTGTCCTGATTGAGTTGGTGCTGTCTGTATAATCATTGCCATAGGCTTGTAATTGCTCTCTTACCATGGTTGCGTAGTCTGCATTTATAATATGGTCTTCTAGTGCTGCGGCTTGGATAATCTGTAAAAGTTCTTGCTGTAGTGAATGTCTTTTATTTGCTGCTTTTTTCTTCAATACTTTTACAGTTTCTTCGGGAACATTACGAATAAGTAAGTCTGGCATTTTACATTCTCCTCCCGGCTGATATCATTATGATATCAGCCGGGAGAAGTGAAGTCAACAATCCATGCTTTATTCAGATCCATTATGGCATATTTTTTTATGATCTGCTTCAAGGCAGCAGTGAAAAGGATAACAAAGGAACGGAAATGGATTTAATGAAATGTCCCCCTGACAATATATATGGTAAACTATGGACTAAAGTTATTAAGGTTTGGAGGGTACATTATGCACTGTCATTTTAGAAGGGTTCTGTTTTGCGTAATAGTAATGACTTTATTTGTGGTTGGTTGTGCCGAAGGTCTACCGGTAGAGGAGGCTGTTGATCCTATAACTGATCCTGAAGCCGAGCCGGTTTCTAAACCTGAAGAAGAAGTTAAAGAAGGTGTCATCGATATTTTTGATGCTATAGCCTCGGGAGATTATGAAACCGTACAGGATTATATTGATGCCGGGGAAGATGTCAATGCTGAAGGGATTCTTGGTTCCAGGCCACTTCACCTGGCTGCTCGTGGGGGGCATATTGAAATAGCCCAGCTCTTAATTGATAACGGTGCAGCTGTGGACATTAGAAGTGAACCTGGCTTTACACCGTTGCACGCAGCAGCTCACGGCAATTACCCTGAAATGGTTGAGCTTCTTTTAGAAAACGGGGCAGAGATAAATGTACAGGACGATCACGGTTTTACTGCCCTGCATAGGGCTGCGGTTTATGGAAACACAGAAGCTTCTGAGGTGCTCCTTGAGAATGGCATAGATGTAAATTTGCAAGATAAAAGCGACTACACAGCCCTCGGGGTAGCACTCAGGGGGGATTTTGAGGAAACAGCTGATTTAATAGAGTCTTATGGTGGAATAGAGTAAAACGAATTGAATTATATCAAAAAAGTGTCAGGGGGACGGAGTTGTTGACACCATTTCCAGTGAAGGTAAATTATCTTTGGTGTCAAAAACCCCGTCCCCCCGACACTCTACAAGGTTTGAAGTTATCAACTTTGCCAATACCTTCAGTATCTTTGATTAACCACTTGAAAGATGCCGACAGGCAGTTGCAGCAGTGAGGGGGCATTTCCGGTTATTGGGTAATGGCGCCTCTCTGGTCCTGGCTGATCAAAAATTTAATATTTTATGACCCTCTTTTTTCCTTGATTAACCTGCGGGTCTCACTCTATTCAATCGACTTAATTTTCATGGTATAATGAAGTATAGTTTAATAAGCAATAGAGGTAACGGTATTGCCTACAATATGTGAATTTCGAGGGATAAAAATATACATCAACTACAGAGATCATCAGCCGCCGCATTTTCATGCTAATTATGGTGAATACGACTGTTGCATTAGCATAGAATCAATAGAACTGATAGGTGGGAAAATGCCTAATAAACAATTAAAAATGCTCTACGGTTGGGTAGCTTTGCATCAGGAAGAGTTAAAAGAGAACTGGTATCTTGCACAACAACAACAAGAACTTTTTCCAATTGATCCCTTAAGATAGTGAGGTGTTTTGCTTGAAAACTGATATTGTGCCAAAGAAAGTAAAAGAATACTTTCAAAAAGGTGAGAGAAAAATTACCAAAGTAGTTTCTAATGATGACTATTCTTTGACGGTTACTTTTGATAACGATGAGGTCAGGATTTATGATATGTCAAACAATTTGTACGGAGTATTTGAGATTCTGAAGGATAAAAATACCTTTAATAAAGTATTTATAGATGAGTTTGGCAACATTGCCTGGGAAAGAGAGCAGATAGCGGGTTCAGGTAAACCCTGGGGCAAAAAAATAGAGATCTGCAAAGATTCAGTATACATGGATTCAAAGCCGGCTAATTGACTTGGGTATAACGCTGTAAATAGTTGGTTTGCCTTAAAACTATTTTAAAAAGATAACTAGAAAAAGGGGAGGAGCTTGGCACTCCTCCCACATACTTTATTTAATCATGTCTTTATCAATAGCCTCTTCCAAGGCCTGAGCCTTTTAACCTCTTACCACCCCTAAAGCTGTTCCCCCTTTCCTGCCGGTAACTTGAAGCGCAGTTTTCAGCAGTCAGGTAGTAACTATCTTTCATAAAGGTTTACCCAGTCTTAGTGTCGGGGGGACGGGGTTGTTGACACCATTTCCAGTAAAGGAAATTAACTTTGGTGTCAACAACCCCGTCCCCCCGACA
>PWYR01000095.1 GCA_003567775.1 Ignavibacteriales bacterium
AACCGGTTCAAAATCATTATAAGGGTCAGCCCTGGCACTGGTATAATCGCCAAGCTGATCCAATTTTAGAGCACCGGTATCCCAGTAAGGTATTACATCCAAAGAAGTATTATCAATATAAAAATCACAGGTAGCCCTTGCAGCTTTAAGCATCATCGATTCAAGATACTTCCTTCCCCCTGAACTTTCAAGCTCATGATCATCAACAACCTTCAAAAATTCCAGTTGCTCGGCAAAGCCACAGATCGCCCATGCCAGTCCCCTTGTCCACGTTGTAAAAGGCGAAAAGCCCTGTTGTGAATTGGGACAACGAAAATTACCGTCATTTATATTGAATACAGCTTCATGTGTCGTTCGGCCCCAAATATCATAATGATCTCTTTCTTCTCCGTAATATACACTGTATTTTGCTGTGGAGCCAATATGCATGAGCATTCTTTCCAAAAGAGATATCTTCTCATCATGTTCTGAAAACAGTGCATGACCGAGCTGGTGACTAATTGCCAAAGCCCGCATGGATCTGATCGTATCAACAAAAAGAGAGTGGGGACCGTTAAAGGAATAGACAAAACCGCTTTCACACGCAGTCTTGGTCCACCGCACAGCCTGAACTGCCCCGGAGCATTTAAGGGCAAGATCGTAAAATTGTTTTTCCCAGTTACATGAATCAATTTTTTCCTCCAAAAAGAGCCGTCTGAGAGCCCCGTAGGTGCTGACGTTATTGAAACCGTGATCATGCACCCCGATATGCGTAATATGAGGTGCCATAAGTTTAAGCGTAGCCTCCCTGCCCATTTCCAGAAACTGCTGATCACCGGTTGCATCAAACTGAATTATTTCACCTCCAAACTGGAAACCCTGGGTCCACTCGGTCCACCCTCTTGTAGTGTATTTCCCTTCTTTTGTAAATACTGGTGAACCCTTGGAAACATCATACTCTTTACGTATCAGATGAATCTTTTCGGCAGACACTTCCCAGAGATGATCAAGTGCTTTTTTAAGATCTGATGGTTTAAGTTCGTTTATTATCTTCATTTAATAAAATTTTAGAATGCAGAATTTGATATTATTTCAATTCAGGTACATTTATCCAAATTCGCTTTTCTGTTGCCTCAAGAGCAAGCTCTGCAAGCTGGACCCCTTTAGCAGCTTCGAGCAGGTCCCAACGGAAAGGCTCGTCCTTTACAATATGCCTTAAAAAAAGTTCCCACTGTATGTTAAAAGCATTATCATGATTTTCATATGCCGGCATTTTAATCCAGTTATCAAAAAATCTAAGCTGGGAGTCAATATCAGGATTCCACACAGGCCTGGGTGTAGCAGAATAAGGTTGCATCCACAGATCCCTTAATCCGGCGACCGCAGAGCCTTTGGTGCCATCAACCTGCATACAGAAAAGATCATCGCGTCTGACTCTTGTTACCCATGAAGAATTTATTTGAACAACAACTCCGTTTTCCAGTTCAAAAATGGCATAGGCAGTATCATCTGCCGTAGCTTTATATAAACTCCCGTCTGTTTCAAATCTTTCTCCTATTAGTGTTGTTCCCAAACATGTAACTGATTTTACACCGGCAAAAAGATTATCCAGAACATAACGCCAGTGACAGAACATATCAAGAATTATACCTCCCCCATCCTCCTTTCTGTAGTTCCACGATGGTCTTTGAGCCGGTACACTGTCACCCTCAAAAACCCAATACCCGAAATCTGCCTTGACAGATAATATTTTCCCAAAAAAACCTTCATCTATTAACCTTTTCAGTTTCACCAGACCGGGAAGCCATAATTTGTCCTGTACCACTCCATGCTTTATGCCGGCAGACCTGGCCAGGTGATAAAGCTCCATTGACTCATCAGAAGATAGGGCAACCGGTTTCTCACAATAAATATGTTTACCTGCCGATATAGCTTTCTTCAGACTTTCATATCTCATCTCGGTTACCTGGGCATCAAAATAGACCGTATAGTCATTATTATGAAGCAGGGAATCCAGGTCTGTCGACCATTCATTAACCCCTGTTTCCTTGCTCAGCTGCTCCAGTTTTCCGGCATTTCTGCCAACAAGGACAGGTCTGGGCATTATCATTTCATTATCATTTATCTTCAGACCACCCTGCTTGATAATGGGAAGAATTGAACGTAAAAGATGTTGGTTTTTCCCCATCCTTCCCGTAACACCGTTCATTATGATTCCCACCTCACGGGTCTTTAATTTATTATCCATATACAATTACATTTTATAATCAATATTTTATCAATCTGGATGATTCAAAAAAGACTGCTTTTATCAAGCAGTCCGTCCCACCTGCGTATCTGTGGTAAATATATTTAACAATAATTCAGGGTAATATTTATTTTGCGAATTTATTATAATACTTTACGCTTGTTCATGTATAATGGCTCTCGTGGTTGATACTTTTTATTTAGAGGCAGTTTAATAGTAAAGATAAGTTGTAGGGAGAAGTGCAGTATTTAAAAGTTATAATACTTTTGCCGGTATTCCCGGCAATTGAGGCCTGTCTCTTTCTTAAAAAGAATTGAAAAGCTTGTTGGTGATTGAAAATTCATTGAATAGGCAATTTCACTTATCGAAACCTCTTTATTCTTAAGTTTATTACATGCAATATTTATCCTTATCCGTCTTATCTCTTGCGAT
>PWYR01000133.1 GCA_003567775.1 Ignavibacteriales bacterium
CTGTGAGGGATGATTCACTCTATGATGCAATCATCCCTCTGCTAATTACGGCAGCAAAATCGCGCAGGCGAGCACTGTCGACCAGAGTCCGTGTTTGTCTCCTTCCGCCGATTGCGTCACAGAGGAAATACAAAGAACGTACTAGATCGTAAAAGATGGCAACGGTGACGCATATTTTCCAGAGCTTAATATCTATGAAATAACAAGTTGGAATTATCAACAAGGATATCAGGTATATCTCTATCCCGATCCGATACCGAGTGAAGTTACGGGGGAGAGGTCCGCATTACGGAGCAAACAATCCTTTCCTGGAATCGGAGATTGTGGCACAATAAACCTGCTTTGTTTATCCTGATGGCCGCAAGAATTTATCAGCGATCTCGTTTCTCCTTCGCGGTCCCATAGGAAACGTTTCTACATCTTCAAGCGAACCGAGACCGGTATACAGCAACGCGGTCGATTTATCAAATCCCGCCCGCGTAAATAGATCATCAATATCTATCTGCATGGGCAAAGGGTAGTTATGTTCCGCGCGCCATTTTTCAATATATTCGTGTTGTTCATCCCTGTCCATAAAATCAACAATCTTTACAAGGATGAAAACATTATCCGAAATTTCTGGCGGCTTTTCAGTTATTCTTTCAGCCATCCCCAGAAAATCATCGACACAATCGGGACAGAGAAAATCCGCCATATCTATCATGAATACAAGCCGTGGATGAAAAGAATCGCGGTGAGGTATTTCATCAAACACCATTTGCGTATTAACGGTAAGTTCGGGTTTTTCACCGAAGATCACTCGCGGCTGAACAATAATCAAACCCGACCAAATAATACTGATCGTAACCGCCGATGCTATAATTTTTGGCGAGTGTTGTCGGATACGTGCAAAAAACTTTGATTCGGTTTGACTGTAAAGAAATACGAGCAGTGTCATAATGAGAAGGACAATATCGACAAGGATCTGCTCCTTGACCGGAAGCTTAAGCCCCAGCACTCCGAAGCACGTACAAATATACGATTCATATCTGAACAGCGCAGAAGAAAGCATTACGATAAACGTGATGAGCATGAGCGAGAGGAGTCCGCTGAACAGTTGAGTCCGTTTATTGAAAATTAGTGCTAACCCCACAACAATCTCGAACATGATTGCCGCAACCGCTGTCACTGTCAGAACGGTCCCCGAAAGGGGAACAAGTTCGGTTATACTATACGCAAAAGCATCAAATATCGGGATCTTTGATATCCCGGTTACCAAAAATATTACGCCGAGTATGAGTCTGAAAAATGAAATAATAAACATAACTGATTTTCCCAGTCGTTTAATTGATCATATTTACTGAAATGTATAATTTCAAATATCTTGAAAAATACAGTTTTTTTACAAGATTTCCAATGTATTTGATACTCTCATTATTATTCGTATTGATTCCCTTACAGGAAATGCCGGCAGAAAGAAAAAAGTGTGTGATTATGTATTTTTTCCACTTCTGCTTGTCCTGGCTGCCAAGAGATTGAACCATTATTGAAAGTGGTTCCCGTTTTTTCTATTATATATGTAAAACCGCATATAACCGAAGATACGGAATGGCGAAGCTTGAATGGTTACTTTAGCGGCGGCGGTTTTTCGGTACGTTTTGTGAGAGATTGAAAAGACATTTGTATATTTTACTTTTTTAAAACTGTTTGATCGCGTCACTGCAACCCCGTTATGAACGACATAAAAACCCGATGGCATCTTGCACAAACGTACGAAATAAAGTGGTGGAATGATCGTACGGATACCATCGACTTGGACTATCTAAAGTACTATGCAGAAGACTTACTCGAAGAAGTCCGGGACGTTATTACTATTGATCAAACAACGTGCATCCTGGAAATTGGCAGCGGTCCAGCCGGAATACTAACTTTTCTGTCATCAGACAACCGGCATGCAATCGATCCGCTTGAGGATTACTTCTCGTCTATCGAACAGTATTCCATTTTTCGCGATAAGCGCGTAAAATATCAACAGGGGATGGGCGAACATCTTCCGTATGATGATGAATATTTTGATTTCATTATTATCGATAACGTGCTCGATCATTGTAATTCGCCCGAAGACGTCGTCAAAGAGATGCACCGTGTCCTCAGACCGGGCGGTGTCGTATACTTTCGTCAAAATACGTATCATGTCTGGGGAAAAATGATTCGTGAACTGCTTGAGCTAATACGAATCGATAGGGGGCACCCGCATACATTTCTTAAATCTTATCTGGAACGTTTAGTCCAACAAAACGGATTTAAAATTTTAAAAAAGAAATCACGCGGCTATTATGCAACGTGGAAATCGGAATTGCGATCGCCGCGTTTCATCGATAAATTAAAAGCGCTGTTGTTTGCAACCCGCGATAAAACTTTATATGTACTGAACAAAATCTAATGTAATTTCAGAGACACTGTGAAACCAAAACTTTTAGAAAATACCCCGCGTCGTAATCTCGCGTTCGCCCCGCCCCCCCTCTCACAAACTCGATAGCATGTCCGGAGATCTGCATTGCAATCTCTATTGCAAACGCGACGATCTTACCGGTTTTGCGTTCGGCGGCAACAAAGTTCGCAAGATGGAATACCTTATCGCCGATGCAATTGAAAAGCAAGTGGCAACCATTCCAGTGGGGATCATTCGACCAGTACTCTGGAAAACCTAACAGCGGCGAACGCTATGGCATAGAACAGTCCATCGCTTCAAGTTCCTCTGCGGGAAACTCCGGTGCGGATGAATCTCCAACAATTGCCGCGACCACTCACCTCATACGTGGCATATATGGAGCGGAAAAATATTCCTTCATAATAGTCTGGATAGGCAGGAAACAGGGATAGGAGACAGCACATTCCTCTTTGAGTGATTTATCTGGTTCAAACGAATTAATCATTTATTCATCCTTCTGGACGATTGTTTCCCGGTTCAATTTAACTGATCTTGATACTAGTGAATAAGTTGACATACGGCAACGATGAAGCCGGTTTCGTCAATTCAAATCAAAATTAGCTGTGTCACAAATTCACAATAGAACTGGAGGACACCATGAAACGAATTAACCAACAGGTTGCTTTTTTATTCACAATGCTCATCGTAGTAGTAGTCCTGATCATTTCGGGCTGCGCTTCGACAGGCATACAGCGATCAGAAAAAGCAACATCAACGATGCAAGCCATGGACGACGAAATTAAATTGGTTGTCGTGCATTTGGAAGCGACAGGAGCGTCGCTCGATGAACTTATGAAACCCGGTCAATCAGACGTGAAGAAAGCGTTTGAATTATATTCAGACAACGTATCAAAAATTGAGAAACTGGAGAAAGATTTTGCCAAGCACGCCAAGGAAATGAAGGATCGGGGTGCTGAGTACTTCGATGAGTGGAAAACGGAAGGCGACAAATACGAAAACCCGGAGATACAGGCGCTCAGTGAACAGCGACGAGCTGAACTCGGTGAAATTTATGGAAAGATTGCAGAAAATAGCATCGGTATGAATGAGGCTTTCAAAGCGTATGTGTCGGATGTCAAAGAAATTCAAACGTATCTTTCGAACGATTTAACATCGAAGGGGATCGAATCGATTGCTCCAATATCCCGAAAAGCCGTTACTGACGGTAACAGACTTAAATATGAAATAAAGAAACTTCAAACGTCTATTGAAGAGGCCAGAAAGGAAATGGCCCAGAGCGGCAGATAGTATTTCCATAAAAAAATGACATGGAAGGATAAATACATAAATAATCGACTCACATCGGTTTAATAATTAAGGAAAATTTAATGTTTGTCAGCTTAGGACTACTATTATTCATATTCGGTCTCGTTGTTCTTGTATTGAAACTTGATGGTGGAAAACGGATTATCTGATAACAGATACTAAGTTTCATTAAGAAAGGACACTACTATGGGCGGTATTATTCACATACACTAAACGAGATTCGTTCCTCAAACATTGAACGGGAAATGAGAGATATATAAATGGTAATGAAAATAAATATTTCGACGAAAATCATCAGATTGAGGAGGGCGCTATGAAAAAATTTGCAGCGATGTTGTGCTTGGCTTTGGTTTTAACCCTTGGTGTAAATACAATCTACGCACAACCGATCAACTTTGGATTAAAGGGAGGACTGAACTTTTCAAATTTTGGAGGAGACGATGCAGGCACTTGGGATTCGCGTACCGGTTTTTCCTTTGGTGGATTTCTTGTTTCCTCATTCTCAGATATGTTCTTTATTCAGCCGGAACTCATTTTCACAACAAAGGGAGCAACGACTACGTCCACCTTTGAAACCGGCGACAGAGAAACCCGCCAATTGAAGTTCAGTTATCTCGAATTCCCGATCCTCGGAAAACTTGTAATACCATTGAGCGGTTCGAATCTGCAACCGCTGCTTTATGCAGGACCTTATATGGCATTCAAAGTAAGCAGCAAGTTGCACATTGAGAGAGAGATTAGTGATACCGAAAGCAGTTACGATGACGCGAGGGCTACTGATTTTGGCTTGGTTTTCGGCGGAGGTGTCGGACTGCCGGTAAGAGCTAACCTCATTGCGTTGGAAATTCGATACAATATGGGGCTAACATCATTCGATGACTCCGATAGTAATCTTAGCATTAAGCACAATGTTGTTATGGTGATTGCATCGTTTCAGATCTGAGTCTGCTATAAGGAGAGTTACGGCTCATTTCCGTTATCTTCGATCATTCAAGAGATTGAGTCCATAATTCATCCTTCTGGTCGATTGATTATCTGCTCAATTAAGTGGTATTTTAATTAAAGAAAAACCGTTGAAATGGCAAATCGAAAAAACCAATCCGGTTCCGATCAGGACATGGTGTTTGCGGGATGGCAGGAAACATCGGAGGGAACACACCTTGTATTATTTACAATACTCTTGTTTGTGAGCCGACCGTGCGTAAATTTCAACTTAATGTTCCCCGGATTCCGGTTCGTGAAAATGAACTAAACGAGAATCGTTCCTCATAAATTGAACGGGAAATGAGAGATGGGTAAATGGTAACGAAGAAGAACAGTACAAAGAAAAAAATCCGGTTGTTGCTGATAGAGGATAACCGCATTCTGCGGGACGGTATCGCGGCGATGTTGAAAGGTCACCGGGATATCAAAATCGTAGCCGCATTGGGAAGCGGAAAGAAACGTATCCTCGAAATTCATGAATTGGAACCGAATGTTATCCTTCTGAATTTAGGTCTTCGGAGTCAAAACAGTTTACAGGTGGTGGAAATCATGAAGCAAGAGTTCCCTCAAGCCAAAGTAATTGTAATGGATCTTGCTCCTGCCCAGGGGGATATTCTGCACTTTGTGAAGGCGGGAGCGTCGGGATTTATCCTGAAGGATACGTCAGAGGATGATTTTGTCACCACGATCCGTTCTGTTGCGGAAGGAAGAAAGATTCTTCCACCTATCATTAGCGGATCTCTCTTTTCACAGATCGTCGAACGTGCAATTGATGAAGGACGGCCGGATCTCACAAGAGCGATACGGATGACCAAACGGGAAAAGGAAATTATCGGACTCGTTAGCGAAGGTTTAACCAACAAGGAAATTGCAAGACAACTTCGTGTGGCGACCTACACCGTTAAAAGTGATGTTCATAACATAATGGAAAAGCTGGCGCTTCACACGCGCTTGGAAGTTGCCAATTATACCTTCACCGATGGAACACTTGCGAAAGAAATAGGTAAAAGTATATCGATTATTAACCGGTAAGTTAAATAACGGGGTATGAGATATAATGCTCTTGCAACAGAACGGTTACATTTAAGTAATGCAAAATATAAACTACCAAAATAGAGAAAAGACCCGTAAAACGAACCGGTCGGATACAAAATTAAGCAAAGGTCTCTGATATTTAGTATATTTATAGTATACTCTATTCTGCATAATTTATCGGATCACCTTGTAATGAACAATTCAGGCACTCACCGACAGCTTGCACAATCATAAGAAAAAGAACTAATAACCCGGTCGTCAGGATGAAACCGAACATTTTAAAGGAAACACCGCGTCGTAATCTTGCCTTATCACCAACACCGTTTCATAAACTCGAGAATATCTCTCGGGAGATGCACTGCAATCTATACTGCAAACGCGACGATCTAACCGGCTTTGCATTCGGCGGAAACAAAGTGCGTAAAATGGAATATCTCATAGCCGATGCCATTGAAAAACAAACCGATACGATCGTCACCTCCGGTGCGTATCAATCAAATTTTTGCAGGATCACGGCTGCTGCCGGCGCCTTAGCAGGAATAGATGTACATCTGGTTCTCGGTGGAACTCGTGAACCGGTAATGACGGGTAATTTTCTGCTTTCCAACAAACTCGGTGCGCGTATCCATAAGGTACAGTCGGATAGATGGGAGGACTGGGAAGCAGACCGGCAAGCGCTTGCGGACACATTCCGTAACCGGGGCAAAATCGTCTACGAAATGCCCATCGGCGGATCGGTTCCTCTGGGTGCGTTTGGTTACGTCGATGCTTTTTTGGAGATGCTCAACGATTTTAAAAATCATGGCATCAAACAAACGCATATTTTCTTCGCATCGTCATCGGGCGGAACACAGGCAGGGTTGCTCAATGGGAAATGGTTAACCGGGTGGAGCGGAAAGATCATCGGCATCGGTACGGCGAAGTCGGGCGGGAAGCTTGCCTATGAGGTTAATTTACTGGCACAGGAAACTGCAAAGCTCCTGAATACAATAGCAGTACCCGGAGATATCTTTGTTGATGATGCATATGTCGGCGAATCGTATGGTATTCCCACACAAGAATGTGAAGAAGCAATACAATATTTTGCACAAAAAGAGGGTATTTTCCTCGACCGGGTATATTCGGGAAAAGCCGCCGCAGGTGTACTCGATTATATTAAATCGGGAAAAGTGAAAAATGATGAAGATGTCGTGTTCATACATACGGGAGGGAACGTTGAACTGTTTGCATAAATATATTATTCTGTTGTTCTTTTTATTTCTGCATACTCAATCTTTTACACAAATTAATAATTTTAATTTTCAATCATCAGATAACACCACATTATCGAATGTTAATGAATCCGATCAATTACAACCTGTACAATTTTCAATTGCCGGTGGTTTTTATGCCAAACCGATAATCCTCGAATTAAGCTCCCCGCACAATGACATTGATATCCGTTACACTCTTGACGGTTCAGAACCAATGGAAGAGTCTTCGCTTTACGAAGGTCCTATTCACATTCAGGATCGAACAGATGAGCCGAACAATCTCTCGACTATTTCAGATATCTCACATAACTATGCAAACGCAGCGCCTCCTGCTGAAAATGTTTTTAAAGCAACGGTGGTTCGCGCGGCGGCATTTCGAGAGGACGCTTCGCGTAGTCCGATAACGACAAACTCCTACTTTATTACCCAACAGGGAGAGAACCGCTATTCTTTGCCCGTTATTTCATTGAGTGCACACCGCGATAGTTTGTTCGATAAGGAAAAAGGAATTTACGTTCTCGGAAAGATCTGGCATGATGCCGGCGGCGACGATCATCGAAGCGGTGCACCGGCAAATTACCATCAACGGGGCGAAGAATGGGAACGGTTAATGCATATAGAATTTTATGAACCGGACGGTACGCGCGGCATCTCACAAAAAATCGGTGTTCGTATCCACGGCGGCGCATCGCGTGCGTTTCCCCAGAAAAGCTTCCGGCTCTATTCCCGAAGTGACTACGGAACCAGCCGATTCAGCTATCCAATCTTTCCGGAGATGAGATTGAATGATTTCAACCGGTTGATTCTCCGGAATTCCGGTCAGGACGTAGCGATGACGATGTTTCGCGATGCGTACATTCAGGAAACCGTCAAACATATGAATTTTGCCACTATGGCTTCACGTCCTGCGATTGTCTTCATCAACGGTGAGTACTGGGGAATTTATAATATCCGGGAACGTTATGACAAACACTACTTCGAAACACATTACGGCGTCGATCGCGAACAGGTCGATCTCCTGACCGGCAACCGGTTCCCGAAAGAGGGTTCCAATGCTCATTACCTGGAACTTCTGGATTACCTCGAACGGAACCAGCTTCGATTTTCACGTCATTACGATACCATCGATACGATGATGGATATAGAAAACTTCATCGATTATTACATAGCGCAAATATACATTAGAAATAACGATTGGCCTCATAACAACATCGATTACTGGCGATATCAGACGGAATATAACCCCGGTGCAATTATTCCCGAACAGGACGGACGATGGCGGTGGATGATGTTCGACACCGATTTCGGTTTTGGATGGCAACCCGAGAATTGGCCATCCTACCGGCAGAACGACTGGAATCGTGAACGCCATTTTGACCGCCGTTCATATATCCGAAATATGATGGAGCATGTAAGCAATGAAAGCAGCGACAGGGCCTGGTCAACATTTGTATTCCGTCGTCTGATGACAAACAATAAATTCCGCCGGCAGTTTATGAACCGTTTCGCCGATATGCTCAATACAACATTTCGGCCGGAACGATTGACCGCGGTACTCGATTCTATGAAAGCGGTTTATGCACCGGAAATTCAGGAACATATGAACCGCTGGTATGTAACCGAACCGGAGAACTGGGATTTTTACTGGCGCCCCCCGATTACATACGAAGAATGGGAGGGTGAAGTCGGTGTTATGGAAGAATTTGCAAAGAAGAGACCCGCATATCAGTGGCAGCATTTGATGAATTTTGATGGTCGGGATACACTCCGTATTGCGCTGGATGTGACGGATACAAACGGAGGCTATATTCAAATCAACACAATTGACATCAAATCGTCTACAACCGGTGTACCCGACAATCCGTATCCGTGGACCGGCACGTATTTCACCGGCATCCCCGTTTCCGTGACTGCCGTTCCCCGGGCAGGTTATCGTTTTGCCGGCTGGGAAGAATTCCCTGATCATGATGCTATTACAATCTCTCTATCACCGGAAAACGATACCAACATAACTGCCATATTCGAACCGGTTCAGGAACACGATCCCCCTGCTCACAGACTCTCCGACGGTCCTTATGTTTTTACCTATTGGCCCTCCGACGCCGCGGCAGGAACGTACCCCGATAATATGGTCTTTATGTCAATGGACCGTACCGAACCAGGATTAAATGCCATTGCGGTAGAGAAAACTACAGGGAGATACGACCTCGACTCCCGGACACGCCTTAACGGACTGGGGGGCGATGGTTTTGCTTTTATCAATACAAGCAATCTGGATGGCAATCCCGGTTATCCGGGCAGAAGATTGGGCGTCGCGGTTCTCGGGCTTGATACCCGCGATCACGGCGGGGTTGAGGTAAAGTGGACCGGTGGAACGGTTCGTCCGAATTACCGTATTTATAATTTAAGATTGGAGTACCGTGTCGGAATCGACGGTGATTTCAAACCTGTTCCCGATAATGAGGGCAACCCCGTAGAATATAAACGCAATGAAGAAGCAGGCCACAGTGAGACAATCGGACCGGTGAGATTGCCTGATGAGGCGGACGATCAACCATACATACAATTGCGATGGCGGTATTATTTTACCGGTGAACGGGTAGACGATGATGACGGAAGCCGGAGTAAATTGCGCGTCGGCGATATTGTCGTTATGGGCTCCCCTGTTACCGGGATAAACAATGAGAATGATACCTCATTGCCGAAGAACTTCAAACTCAAACAGAATTATCCGAATCCGTTTAACAATAAAACAGTTATCACCTATAAACTCCCCGAAACCGCGGATGTGACGCTTGAAATATATTCTTTATTAGGCCGGTTAATCAACCGGTACGTCGGGGGTACACAACCCGCCGGAAAGCATTCCTTTCACATCAACGCGGCCGATTGGGCAAGCGGAGTATATATAGCACGTCTTCGTGTACACGCCAACAGTAACCGACAGATGTATTTACCGCCGATACGAATGATATTGCTGCGATAACAAAGTAAATATAGAGAAACAAGATGAATAACCGTACAGTAATAATAACAGGATCTAACTCCGGAATAGGCAAAGCTGCTGCGAAAAAATTTGCGCTGGAGGGATATCGCGTCATAATGGCGTGCCGCAATATCGAAAAAAGCACTAACGCACGCGATGAAATTATCGAACATTCAAGCAATGATAATGTCGACCTCATGAAACTCGATGTTTCTTCATTTGAGTCCATTCATACATTTTGCTCGAAGTATAAAAGTAAATATCAAAAGCTCGATATACTGATTCACAATGCCGCATATTTTAATCACGGTGAAAAAGTATTTCAATTCAGCGCCGATAATATAGAACTGACCTGGGCGACCAATATCTTCGGCCCTTTTTTAATGACTCAATTGCTAAAGAATCATCTTGCAGAATCGGATGATCCGCGGATACTCACCGCTTCAACAACGAACATCAAGCATTTCTTCGATCCGAAAAGGGAGATAGAGCTTGATAATTTGCATGGTGAACGAAAGGAAAGAAAAAAATACGACGTGTATAAAATGTACGGCGATTCCAAAATGGCGTTCTTAATGCTGACGTTCAAACTGGCCGAGGAGTATACATCCTGCGGTATAAAAGTAAACGCCGTTATGATTCCCAATATCCGGCAGGAAAAAGAATCGCTGAAAAAATTCCGCTCGAGTTATTACCGAATAATTGCAACGCTCCAAAACATAATTGCCAGATCGCCGGAGCGCATGGCCGAGACGTATTATTATATTTGTACATCGGATGAATTCAAAAATATTACCGGCAAGCTTGTCAATATCCATAACAAAATAATGACCCGCAGCGAAATTCCTTCCGGTAAAGGTGGATTCGCACTTATCAAAGAATTGATGGGATCTGAGCATTACCCGGGATATGTTGAGAATGAGGAGGTAATGGAAAAGGTGTGGGAGATAATCAGGGTACTATAAGCAATAGTTATGCTACAGGCAATGTGGAAGGGGGAAGCGACAGAGTAGGTGGACTTGTGGGACGTAATCATCCCGTTGCAGCAATTACCAATAGTTACGCCAATGGTAATGTGAATGGCGTCGGCGACTATATCGGTGGTTTGGTCGGGCGGAACGGCGGCTTGATAACCAATGGCAGCGCCACGGGCAATTCGGCAGGCAGTGTGGAAGGAGCCAGCTTTGTCGGCGGACTGGCGGGAGCTAATTTTTATGGTGAGATCACCAGTACTTACTGGAACACCGAAATGAATCCGGATCTGGATGCTGTCGGCTTTGGCGAAGAATCGGGCGCTGTCGGCTACTCAAGCGGTCAGATGATGCAGCAATCCTCATATGTCGACTGGGACTTTAATGATATCTGGATTATAACGGAAGGTGAAACCTATCCGTGGCTTCGGGAAAACCCGCAGGACCCGCCACCGTCACCGGACGAGCCTACTAATGTAGCTCATACTATGGTACCCGATGAATATTCACTTAGACAGAATTACCCGAATCCCTTCAATCCGGTAACACAGATACAGTTCACGCTGACTGAACGGAATGATGTTGTGCTCGAAGTTTTTAACTTACTCGGACAGCATGTCGCGACCCTGGTTAATAACGAAAGTCTGAGCGAAGGACATCATACCGTTACCTGGAATGCAACGAATTGGAATGGAGAAACAGTAAGCAGCGGGGTGTATCTCTACCGATTGGAAGCGGGGAGTTTTATCGAGACAAAACGGATGTTGTATTTGAAAGTAAGTGCATCTGAAGTGTTCCGAATTCCATCCAGCTGATCGATCTGCTCATATTCTACGCGCGCGAAGTGAGCAATCATGAGTGCAGACAACCATCGATAGTATTTTGAGTAGTAATCTACC
>PWYR01000090.1 GCA_003567775.1 Ignavibacteriales bacterium
CAAAGCCATCCCCCGCAGCGGATTAAAACGATCCCGCCACCCATGATCCTTGCGACTATAAATACTAATCGGCATACTCACCCTTTCATACCTATGGGAAATTACCAACCAATGTGCAATTTCAAATTAGCCCCTGTTGTAGCGGCCGATCGATGATCGGCTCTCCCCCCCGTCAATCAAGTCAACAAGGTCAATCCTGCCCCCAGGCGTCACGGAGCGCCAGCGAAGCAAACCTAGTCCCGAAACGCTTGACGCCCCAGCAAAAAAGGTGTTTCATAAAGCCCATCAACCCGCCCCGAATCACGCCCATATCCAACGCCGCCAGACGCATAGTAAAAATCAAGAGCCATGTCGAAACCAAAAAAAGAGAAAAAACCGACCTTGCGTTACGGTATCGGCGAGTTGTATGGACACGACTTTGCCAAGCTACCGCCAGAACGGATTCGGGCGTTGGCCAATGTTGCCTTCAAATCCCAGCCCTGCCCATTTCGGGGCGGTGGGTTCATGTGCAACAAGAAGGGCGGTGTTTGCTCTCTGCGCCAATTTGTGAAACGGGGCGAAATTGTCGTTCCGGTCGACGGGACTTCGCCGGTTGCTACTTGTCCAAACCGGTTTTACGATTCCGAAAGAGCATTGGCATGGGCCGGAGAAACACTGCTCGACACGAAATCCCCGATCGTTCTGACAGAATTGCCCTTTCTGAAGGCAACATCGGACGGCGACGCCTCCGACGTTTCCACAGTCGGCAAGATCGACATGGTCCTCGTCCATTCTGACACGAGGACACTGCTTTGGTGCGCCTTGGAAATCCAAGCCGTCTACTTTTCGGGTGCGTCTATGTTCAAGGACTTCGACCTGATGAAGACTTGGCAAGGCGATGGGATTCCGTTTCCCCAAGGGTTCAGACACCCGGATTTCCGTTCATCTGGGCCGAAACGCCTGATGCCACAACTCCAGATCAAGGTGCCAACAATTTCGCGGTGGGGTAAGAAAATGGCCGTCGTTGTTGACCTGCCCTTCTGGGAATCGCTCGGAAGCATTACCGAGGTCGACCATGTTTCCAACTGCGACATCGCTTGGTTCGTGATGAAGTACCGTCATGACGGCGTGCGATTCCAGATGGAACCTGCGGGGCTGCACCTGACCACACTGGACCGCGCCGTGGAAGGACTTACAGGCGGGAAGCCAACAAGCCTTTCTGAGTTCGAGAAGACCCTTCGCGCGAAACTGCCGGATACGACGTTCCGTTCGAGTTGATCCAGTCCAAATCGCGGCTGATCAATAATTCCGTCATCTTGTTATGATGCGTGTTTTTCATGCATACGGGGCGGCACTCAAACCCAAACTCCTTTGCCAAAGCCTGAATTTCAGGAGCATTGTCGTAGCTCATCAAAAAAGAACCCGAAAACACTGCCATTTTTTCAAAAAGCTTTCGGTGATCAACCTGCCAATTTCGGTATAATCGGCGAGCAGCTTTCATATATGGTGGGTCGATGTAAAAAGCAGCATTCTTATCTGCAAGGTATTCATCAATTAATTCGAACCCGTCCCCAGCATAAAAACTGATTACCCCAAGGTTCATGCTGATTTCACGTATTCGGCGCGCTAATGTTTCGGGATACCACCGCGAACCCAACCCGCGATTGTTTTCGCCAGTCTTAACCAATCCTGCCCCTGGGGCCAAAATACCGCCGCGTTGAACACGATTGCGCAGCAAGGTGAGAAACGCACGTCGCCGGAGTGAAACAGGCGTGCCGTTGTCGTCTTCCACCAATGCTTGCCGGACGTTTTCGGGCGTTAACTTAAATGTCATTATTTCCTCTGCAAGCCATTCCCCTTGGCCTGTTAGAATCGTTTTCCAGACTGCGGCAACGCCTTCGTCAATTTCTGCCATCATAACATGCCCAGCAAGCCGCTCGAACGCTACTGTAAGACTGGCAATCCCGCCTCCCGCAAAAGGCTCGATAAACAAATCTGGAGATTGGGAAAAACTGTTTAACCAAGCTCTTAAAACCGGCACCAACCATGTTTTGCCCCCTGGATATCGAAATGGACTTCGCTGCGGAACGCTTGCCACATTTACAGGTTTTTCCGTATTCAAACCCTTGATAACCGACTCGGATTCTAACTTGAAGTCAACTTGACCTTCTTGAATCATTCCGATTTTAGAATCTAATGCTTGTGCAATAATGAGTATTACATCAGCAATACGATCCGGAACCCTGATGACACGAGTTTTACCGCAAAACCATTTTGGGGAGAAAGTTGTTGAAGATATGGCCATAATTTACACCTCTGTCAACAGTCTACATCCCTTGTTACAAGGGCGCAACATATTTTTTGATCGACCCCCCCACTCACCCCAACATCACCCGCCCGCGCCTTCTAACCCGCATCCCCCAATTCCGCAACGCCCCACCGCCCATCAACCCGTCCGCGCATCCATCCGCACCGCTCCCAGCCCCAGCGCCGCCGCGCGCACCAACCACCATCATCCGCCCACAATTCTCCGTCTCCCAGCGACGGTAATTCGCCAGCGCCAGGGCAATCACGCAATCATCGTGATACCCAGCCGGCGCCCCATAAGAAAACCCCCCCGACGGCGAAATCGCATACTCATAACGCTTCATCTCATTCGTCAGCAC
>PWYR01000106.1 GCA_003567775.1 Ignavibacteriales bacterium
CTCAAAGCTGGCCGGATGGTTCAAAGTATGATGGACAGTGGGTTGAGGGTCAGATGGAAGGAAAAGGCGTTTTTGCTTCTGCTGCCGGGGATTTTTATGAAGGCAGCTTCAAAAACAATGTCCGCAGCGGAAAGGGCACTTTAAAGCAGGCAAATGGATCTGTATTTTCCGGAAGCTGGGAAAATGGGTCTATACACGGCCGGGGAAGCTGTAAATATGCTAATGATGGAAGTTATGAAGGTGAATTAGCAGGCGGTAAATTTCATGGCTGGGGAGTTAGGACCTTCAAAGATGGAAGTAGTTATACCGGTCGATGGTGGAAAGGCCTGCGCCACGGTTATGGCACCTGCATTTCAAATTCTGGTCAAGAATACGGAGGTTATTGGCTATTTGATCAAAAATGCGGCCGAGTAGTTTTAAAGACAGCCACGGGGGTAAAAAAGAAAGGATTCTGGTTTCTGGGCCTGGGGCCGTTTGGTTTAAAATTACTGGAATAATTGATATTTCTTTGCCTTGATAAAAGGTTTTCAGAGGCTTTATCGCCAAGTATATAATGAAAGGAGTTTGATGAAATGGTTCCTGAGAATGAGCAAAAACTGTATGATCTTTTTAATCAACTTGGAATTGCCTATACACGTTATGAGCACCCCCCGGTTTATACGGTTGAAGAAGCGAAGGAATACTGGAAGGATATAGAGGGCGCTCATTCAAAAAATCTATTTTTACGGAACAACAAGGGTAATCGTCACTACCTGGTTGTGCTGGAACAGTCAAAAAAGGCAGATATAAATGATCTTTCAGCCAGGCTGGCTGCCGGTAAACTTAGTTTTGCCTCCGAGCGGCGTCTAAAAGAACACCTGGGCCTTGAAACCGGCGCCGTTTCCCCTTTCGGCTTGATCAATGATCAAAAAAAGGCCGTAACTGTAGCCTTAGATCGTGATTTGAAAAAAAAGGGCATTGTTAATTTTCACCCCAATGTCAATACAGCAACAATCAGTCTTTCTTTTGAGGATTTTCAAAAGTTCCTTAAACATTGCGGTAATGAAGTGGTAGACATCTAGCAAGGAGGATTTTTCCCTTGAAAGGATTAAAGAGTATTCAGGGTTTTCTTCAGCAGGTTACAGGTGCTTTTGCCGGGGTCGTCGATATTGAAATAGGAGTAATCAGCAAAGACCTGGAAGTAATTGCCGGAAGTGGTTACTTTGAAAAAGAAGTCGGCTCCATTTACGATGATGGCTGTATGACCCATAAAATAATTTCCTCAGCTAATGAAGAATCAATATTAGTTGAAAACACCTCCCATGCCATTTGTTGTGCCGAATGCGATTACTCCGATAATTGCATCGTACTGGCTTTTTTGATGCAGCCGATTTCTTTTAACGAACAAAAGATCGGCACTATTTCCCTGCTTGCCCTCAAAGAACAGCATCGGCGTAAACTTCTAAATCAGCAAAAAAAAATGCAAAACTTCCTGAACAAGCTCTGCAATATCATAGTGATGTCGCTTAACGAAAAGAAAATGGAAACTAAAGTAGCAAGCTTGATGAACCAGTTCAGGGATGTAATCAATTCCACCTACGAGGGAATCATTGCTATTAATTCACAGGGCAAAATAACAAATATTAACCTTGCGGCCGAAACAATCCTGGGTCTGGGGCACAACAGCCATAACGGCCTTCACATCAGCCGATTGTTTCCCGATTTTAGGGTAGCTGATGTTATCAGTATGAGGAATAATGCCGGCAGTGAACAATACTACGGAAAAGAAATAAAGTATATTGATTCCGGTAAAAAAGAGATGCGTCTTTTTTATAACATTACTCTCATGCATGAAGAAGACCGCGTGTCCGGGGCCGTTCTTTCATTTAGGAAAAAGGAAGAAGTGGAAGAGATGGCGACCAGGATTATGAAAGAGAATAAAAAGTTAACCTTTTCCGGGATAATAGGTACCAGCAGCGAAATAACTGAAATAAAAAATAAAATGAAACTTATATCGGCAACCGATTCCACTGTTCTTATTCGTGGTGAAACAGGGACCGGTAAAAGTGTTTTTGCCCGGGCTATTCACGAAGAAAGCCCCCGCAGGAAAAATTCCTTTGTTGCAATCAGCTGCGCGGCAATTCCCGCCCCTCTGCTTGAATCGGAGCTTTTTGGTTATGAAGAAGGCGCCTTTACCGGCGCAAGGAAGGGCGGTAAACCGGGTAAATTTGAAATTGCCGACGGGGGGACCATTTTTTTGGATGAAATAGGTGATATGCCTCTTGATTTTCAAGTTAAACTGCTGAATGTTATTGAAAATAAAAATATAGCCCGCATCGGCGGCGTCTCATTTCGAGATGTTGATGTGCGCATTATTACTGCAACCAACCGGGATCTTGAAGCACTAATCAGTGAAGGAAAATTTCGTGAAGATCTTTATTACCGTATCAATGTCATTCCCTTTACCCTGCCCCAGCTGCGTGATCGTAAAGATGATATCCTGCTTTTGATGCATCACTTTCTTGACTATTATGCAGTTCGCTTAAATAAAAAAATTAATGGTTTCAGGGAAGATGCCAGGGAAGCCCTTTTGGCCTACCCCTGGCCAGGGAACGTCAGGGAGCTGGAAAACGCCATTGAATACGCGGTTAATGTTGAGGC
>PWYR01000063.1 GCA_003567775.1 Ignavibacteriales bacterium
ACATGAACAAACCAGGGGGATCCATCCATTTGAAATACTGAACATGAATTACCTGCTAACTATAATTAATTGAATATTAACTTGATTAACCTGTTTTATTCGGATGAATCCCCATGTTACTTAGTAACACAAAAAGCAATGAATAAAGCAGGGGGATCCATGGGTTAGAAATACGGAATTTCAATTACCTGCAAGATGTAACACATTGTTAAACAAATTGCTAACTATACTTTATACGAATGAAAGGTTCGCCCTGGTGGTGGATGTATGGGGTACCTGGTATGATGAGTAACCCGGAACGGATCCCGGTTTCCTTTTCAGCGGAACACCATGCGCTATGCCTTTATAGCTGGTATACCGCTGGACTGTTTTTACGAAATGAGTGAAAAGATAATAAAAGTAAAAATATCCATTAACGAGAAAACCATCTGTTTTTTTTCCCGTTTTTATGCTTTATTACTTAGGGGTTGGCGGATTAAAATAATATGCCAGCTTTTTATTAGCCAGAATAAGGATTACTATTACTAGCAGCCATTGAAAGAACATGGTTCCGGTGCTGTATTCCCTGAAAGGGTTCCACCAGTAAGCTGTATCGGAGAGAATGGACTGGTATATAAGCCATATAAATATAATACTGATAATTATTGGGTTGAGATAAATGAAGACATTATACCATCGTCCTATCTTCATTTTTGTCCCGATTTGATTCAGATGTTCAACCCTGACTTTTTCCACTCCGTATTTCATAATTGCACTAGCTGTAAATATCCCGCTTATTAAAAGAGCACCCCCCCATACAAAGTCCTGGTTATTCAGGAATTCAAGGCTGTAGGCGGAAGGTAAACCGAAAATAAAACCAGCTACGCAAGTAAGCAATACTGATTGTTTCCGGTTCCAGCCAGCAGTTACCAGGTTAGCAACCCCCACCTCGACCTGTGATATCAGAGAAGATATAGCAGAAAACGATAGGCACAGGAAAAAGAAAATGGCCATAATAAAGCCTCCCGGCATGAACGCGAAAAGTTCTGACATATATATGAATGTTAATCCCATATTACCTGATTCCAGGGCTGCATGAGCATAATCAATTGAGGGGGAAAGGGCAAAAATGGCTGGAAGAATTGCCAGGCCGGCAACAATGGCAACCAGAATATCAGCATAGGCAACAATAAACATGCTGCTACCCACACCATCCTTTGGTCTGGTATAGGTGGCGTAAGTCATAAGTAGAGCCCATCCTGCCCCGGTAGACCAGGCTGCCTGTGTAAATCCATCCAGCCAGGTACGGGGAATTAAAAGATAATCCAAATCGATCCGGAATAAATAATGTACCCCTAATGAGGCGCCGGGAAGAGTCAGCGACCTTATAGCGCCTATGATAAGGAGTATAGCCAGCAAGGGGATTGCAAACCTTGAAAACCTTTCTATACCTTTAACAACTCCCTGATAAAGAATAAAGAAAGTGGCAGCCATTGCTATAAAATGATAAAAAATGGTTTCCTGTGGATTGGTCGAAAAGGTTTCCCATAGAACTTTGGTATCACTTCCCTGAACGAATTTCCCCTGCAATGCCAGTACTACATACTTTATGGTCCAGCCTGCAACCACGGAATAATAAAAAGTAATTGCAATACAGACAAAACCCATCCAGGCACCGACCCAGTGAAACCTTTTACCCATAAAATCACCAATAGCTCCTACTGATCCTTTCCTTGTGTGACGACCAATTGCCATTTCAGACATTAACAAGGGAACTGAACATATAATAACGGCAATTATGAGAACGATAACAAATGCACCACCGCCATTGGCCGCTGCCATCCGAGGAAACCGCCATATATTACCTGTTCCGACAGCCATGGCAATCGCCGCCATTATAAATCCAAGTTTATTGGTGAAAAACTGTTGTTTATCTTTCATGGTTTTATAACTCAAAGGTATCTCGTTAATAAATAAATAATTGATAATGGCCAGCTTAATAAATCAAAAATACATCTCTTTGCCTATAAGCCTATATTTAAAATAGTTATAAAAATAGACATTATTTAGAAAAATTTGAAAAAATCCGAAGACAAATAGAAATAAACCAGTTTTATGTCTGAAAAATTCATTTAGGTCCTTCGAATTATAGCGCATATTCAGATTGTTCTGAGCATAAAGCAAAGTGCATCCGGAAATTAATATAACCCGGATTAAGTTAATCCATTGTTATTTTTAAAAAATCAATATTTTTGCTTAATGTTTGTTTCGATGAAAAGTCCGGGATTTTCGTCCTTTTTTAATATTATCTCTTATCAAAAAACTTTCTATTCAACTTAAAAAATTTTCCCAATGATTTTTTTATGGTTCGCAATAGGATACCTGGTCTTATTAATGACTATCTCTATATTTAAAAGCTTCCTTGTTAAGGGGCAAGAGGATTTTATGGTTGCCGGCCGTTCGGTACCGACGGCAAAATTGGTAGCCACCTTACTCTGTACCTGGATGGGTGCAGGCAGTTTGCTCGCCGGAGCAGGACTGGCTGCCAGGGTTGGATTTTCTGAATTATGGATGGCCGCCGGGGCATGGACCGGAATTATCATCATATTCTTTCTGGCAGCAAAGGTGAGGCGGATCGCAAAATTTACCGTC
>PWYR01000166.1 GCA_003567775.1 Ignavibacteriales bacterium
ATTCATCCGTTCCGTGATGGAAACGGGCGGGTATCCAGACTTTTACTCCTCCTGCAACTTTATCACGCAGGGTATGAAGTTGGCAGGTATATAAGTATTGAACGTCTTATTGAGGAACACAAGGAGCGTTATTACGAAACACTGGAACTATCTTCACGTCAGTGGCGCTCCGGTAAGCATGACCCCTGGCCTTATGTGAATTTTTTGCTCTACATTCTGAAGAAAGCGTATGCAGAGTTTAAAGAACGGATAGACAAGATTGAGATGGCGAAGGGTGGAAAGACGGATTTAGTCATCGCAGCCATAAAAAAGTTCCGATCGGATTTTACACTATCCCAACTGCAATCCAAATGTCCGGAAGTGAGCAGGGATATGATTCGCAAGGTTCTGAAAGATTTGCAGAAAGAGGGCAAAATTGAATCCAAAGGGCGAGGTCCGGGGGCGCGTTGGCGGAAAAAAGGGTAATATCTTCTTATAAGGGTAACAATAAGGGTAATATAAAGATTTAATTGGGTCTCTGGTGCGTTCATATCTTTGCGCCAAAGTTGTAAAAAGATTTTACCTAAAGGCGCCCCTGTTTATGTCTGTACCCTAAGTACCCATTTTATACTACACTGTCCGCTCGATTATGCTTGCTTGTTGATTTTAACATGAATAATCGATACATTACCTATAAAAAAATAAGTTATGCCTTCAAGAAACCAAATAAACGAAGAAATTGAAAGTTTAAGCTCTCGGGATTTTGAACGGGTTGAACGATTCATCAAATTGCTTAAAACGAAATCTAACCTTGATGAATCGTCATTGAAATCTCTTTATGCAGAAGCTGGCGAGGAAGATCGCATGCTTGCCGAAGAAGGAATGGCTGAGTACTCTAAAGGATTGAAGAACGAGGATGAGCAGTGAATCCTCGACGAGGCGAAGTATGGCTTGCAGATCTTAATCCGACAAAGGGTTCAGAGCAATCAGGTATACGTCCAGTTATTATCTTTCAGAATAATACAATCAGTAAATTCTCCACTACCGTTCTTACAATCCCAATCACGACCAACCTTAAGCGCGCTAAGCTTCCAACTACTGTAATAATAAACCAAGGTGAGGGAGGCCTTGATTATTCATCGGTCGCATTGTGTCATCAATTACGAGCCATTGACAAAAGTAGATTGACCAAAAAACTTGGTAGACTCTCCCCCGAGGTTCTTACCTCAATTGATGTTTGTGTAATTTTCACGAGTGGTATAACTTAGTAAATAATTAAGATAAGTTAAAAAAGTTTAGATAATCAATATCAACGATAGCATCAAACCTACCAACCCTCCGACAACAAGCCGATCTTTACATACACATAATACAGTGATGTAGCTGACTTCACAGGTGGAGGCCATCTTGCCTTCACACCATCCTCCACACAGATGGTCTCCACCTTTCCGTTTGCCTTGTCGCTATTAAGTTTACGCCAATGCGACCGGTCTGGACTGATTCAGATTCAATAAACCTTATTACCTTAGTAACAAAGCATTATCACCCAATTACTCAACCTTATTACCTTTCTCCTACCTTAATGTCTTCTGCTTGTACTTTTCTATCCGCACCATATTTTTTTCAAGAATGAGATGAAAAGTGGTTTTGAGTTATTAGTATAAAATGAGTATAAAGGTTGTTATATTCAATTTTTATGACGGTCGTTCCATAAGGTAATAAGGTTTTACGTCTTCTTTGTTTTGGTTACTAAGGTAATAAGGTTTATCATTTCTTGAATAAAGCTGACAAAAAACTTCAAATCATCTTTACACACTTTATTGAACCACTGTGTAAAGTGTGTAAAGGTCCGACAACAAGCCCGCGTACCGGCGGAGACATTAACTGCTCTTCGCCGGTTCTGTCGATCGTTTCAATAATAATCTCGCCGTGTGTCGCTTCGTTGCCGAATAAATACTGGTAGTCGGGCGGACGTATTACCTCGAAATGACTGATCTCCGACGGAGGGGCGATGCCTGCCGAACCGATGGGACTGGTTCCAAGTTTAATACCGTTTAATATTAAGAAGCGGATATGGATTTTGGGAACGTCCATAAGGCAGAAGCTGGAGAGGAAAACCGGTTGCCTGCCGAAGAAGGAATAGCTGCGTATTCGAAAGAAGTTAACCAACATCAAGGTTTTCAGTTATCCGGTGCAATACAAGTAAATTATCTCGATGAATATGTAATAAAATAATCTGTAAGTTCTGGAGTTTCTTTCAGCAGTAGCGTTTTACCTCATTGTATAACCTTATCTCATCATCATCCTCTCCCTCTCCCCACACGCTTGCATGGTTAGGTTAATTTAATTACATTTTATATATGTTGATTGAATATACGAAAGCGGAATTAGAGAGTTAATATTGAGTATTATTCAAAAGATCCGAGAAAAGGTTGAAAAGGGGGAATATGAGTTTACTATACCACACTTTTTTGAGGAAATGGCTGAGGATAATCTTATTTTTCCAGATATTGAAATGACTATTGCTAATGGACAAATAAGGAGTAAATTTACAAGAGACATTAGAGGAACACGTTACGAAGTTGTTGGGCCTTCAACAGATGGAAGAGAAATTGGAGTAATATGTAGGATTAAAAGTACTGG
>PWYR01000034.1 GCA_003567775.1 Ignavibacteriales bacterium
TGCTCGAAGATCTGTTCCTACGCCCAGGGTTTCCAGCTCATGCGGGAGGCGCAGAAGGAGTATCAGTGGGAACTTGATTTCGGGCGGATCGCCGAGATCTGGCGCGGAGGGTGCATCATCCGCGCCCGCTTTCTCCAGAAGATCACTGAGGCCTTCGATCGTGACGCTTCCCTCGCCAATCTGCTGCTCGACGATCATTTCCGGAGCGAGATTGAGCGAACGCAGGATCACTGGCGCGAGGTCGTCGGATTGGCCGCCCACCACGGGGTACCGGTTCCGACTTTCTCCTCAGCTTTGTCCTATTACGACGGCTACCGCTCCGCGCGGATGCCTCAGAACCTTCTCCAAGCCCAGCGCGATTTCTTTGGCGCCCACACCTATGAGCGGGTGGACCATCCGCGGGGAGAGTTCTTCCACGTCGACTGGCCGCATCCTGATCGTCCCCAGTTCAAAGTTTAACCGACTCCCGGCGTTCCCATGACCTTCGCGGAACTGGAGCGCTGGGCTTGGCCCGAGGTTGAGGAGGCGCAGCGAAACCTGCCGGATGATCTCGTGGAGCTCGCCCGCAAGGTTCCGGTCGCGCTTTGCGCGGTTCCCGATGACGCCACCGCGCGGGAGTTGGGGGACGACTTGCTGGGTCTTTTCGAGGGGGAGTCCTTCGCTGAGGAGGGAGCGACCACTGGCTCCGCCCCGGGCCGCATTTCCCTTTTTCTCGAACCACTATGGGAATATTCGGGTCATGATCCCGAACAGTTTCGCGAGGAAGTCCGAGTGACCTACCTCCATGAGTTTGGTCATTACCTTGGCTGGGATGAGGACGAGCTGGAAGCCCGCGACCTCTTTTAAGCTTGATGAAGGGGAAGCTTTGGCTTCCCATGGGGGTCTACAGAGTCACGGTTTCAGACCGTGTGATTGCCGGGATAGCTCAGATGGTAGAGCGACGCACTCGTAATGCGTAGGTCACGGGTTCGATTCCCGTTTCCGGCTCCACTTTAGCCTTGTATTTACGGGGGGGTGGCTTAGATTTGCAGGTATAAAACTGCAAATCGGAGGATGCTATGAAGAGTTCTAGGTTTAAGATTACCCCTTTTCGGAATCCCAGTGGGGAGAATGTGTTTCGGGTTTCCGGGACGCTTGACGGCAAGATGGTTCGGAAAAATTTCCGCTCGCGGGGCGAGGCGGTCGATTATCGGCAGAAGCTGGAGATTGAGTTTCTTAACGGTGAGTCGAAGGGACAGACCGTCTGGACGACCCTGACTCATGACCAGAACAGGGACGCGATCGCGGCGGTGAATATGCTTCGGCGGGCGCATTCGGGTAAGTCGCTGACTTTCGCGGTGAAGTATTTGCTCGATCACTATAGGGATTCGGCTGAGACGATGACGGTCGAGGAGGCGGTTAAGGAGTACACCAGCGAGAAGTTGCGCGAGTTTGAGCGGGGGATTATTTCCCGCCGGCAGCAAACGGCGATTTCATCCGAGATCCGGAAGCTGGGGGATTATTTTTCCGGTCGGATTGTGGGCGAGATCCAAGGAACTGAGCTTCGCGAGTTTTTGGAGACTCCGGTTGGGCGCTCGAAAGGTGCGGTGTCTCTTAAGACCTGGAATAACCGCCGGGGGTACCTGAGCACGTTTTTCAAGTTCTGCCTGACAAAGAAGTATGTTGGCGAGGATCCGGTTCTTGAGGTTCCGCAATACAAGCTGAAGAAGGCCCGTGGGACGGCGGAGACGCTCTCAGCGGCGCAGGCGGAGGATCTCATGCACTGGTTGGAGTCTTACCGCGGTCAGGAGTCCAGGAAGGGCGTCTGGTGGGGCAAGCCCGGGTGTATGGTGCCTTATTTCGCGCTGACCCTGTTTGGGGGTATCCGGCCGGACTGGAAGGACGGCGAAATCGGCAAGCTGCTTTCCGAGGATCTTCGCTTCGATACGAATGTGATTTTGATCGAGCCCAGGGTCTCGAAGGTCAATGAGAAGCGCTCGATCAAGATGCAGCCCAATCTTCGCCGCTGGCTTGAGGCTTATCCCCTCGAAAAGTATCCCGTCATTCCGCAGCGCATGCGGGACATGCTTCTTGATGTGCGCACTCAAAAAGCGCTTGGGCATGATGTGCTTCGGCACACCTTCATTTCCATGACCGTGGGGGCGTTTCGGTCGGTGGGGGACGCGGCCCTGCAGGCGGGAAATTCAGAGGCGGTGATCCGGAAGCATTACCTGGATCTGAAATCGGTGGAGGAAGCGGATCGTTTCTGGTCGATTGTGCCAAAGGGGGAGAAACTTCCGGCCATGGAAAAGCGGGAGGGGCGATTTGTGGTGGGGTGACTGGTTGAGTGCTGCGGTCGGGAACCGAGATTGACGCAGAAGACCGAATGCCCAGAGTCAGCTTAACCATGACAATCAGACACATCACAAAACGATCGTTTTTTTAAAGATTGTGGGCATGGAAGCTTGATTTTTGTGAAAGGGCAGGTAGACAAAGAATTGGCGACCGGAGTGGGCCGGACCTTTTACCGACCCCGTGATTTTATCCCCGGCCGCCCTTTTTTGTATGGTGCGGTGGAAGACCGCCACTTGAGTAAGTCATGGAGCGACTCTTCCCCCCGGGTGATCATGGGCTCAATAA
>PWYR01000071.1 GCA_003567775.1 Ignavibacteriales bacterium
AATTATATATAAAAGTGTGCAATTTATATTTTAAAAATTTTATTTTTTAAATATAAATAAATAATGCTTATGTCATTGATAATATTTAACTTACAACAAGAAAATAGAGTTGTTAAATAGTTAAAAATTTAGTATATTTAAAGATTGCATAATTAAACCTGACGGGTACAAATTTTGAATATTATTAATCATCCGGAGGCATAGTATTATAATGAAATTTACAGTCGTTAGCAGTGAATTACTGAAAGCGCTAAGCAAAATAATAGGTGTTGTTCCGGCTAAGTCGTCGATGCCTATACTTGAGAATGTGCTCTTTAACCTTAAAGGTAATGAACTTTCGCTTTCTGCAACAGATATTGAATTATATTCATCGGCATCGATAGCTGTTAATGGATCGGAGGATGGTTCTATAACAGTTCCTGCAAAGCGTCTCATGGATACTGTACGGGCGTTACCCGACACATCACTTGTATTTCACGCAGATTTAGAGTCAAGTAAAATAACAATGATAACGGAAACAGGTGAGTATAATATTACCGGTGTTTCTGCCGATGAGTTTCCAAAGTTTCCGGAAATATCTGAAGATAAGAATACATCACTGGACGGCGATATACTCAGGTATGCCGTTAATAAAACAATTTTTTCCGTTAGTAAAGACGAACTTCGTCCTTCTTTAATGGGTGTACTTTTTAGATTCCGGGAGGGATCGTTAACCGCTGTTTCGACTGACGGTCATCGGCTCGTGAAATTTGAAAGTACATCGGTTACATTACCTGTTGAAGCAGATGTGATAATTCCGGCGAAAGCTCTCTCTGCTTTAATGAAATTATCGGAGTCCGGAGAAATACAAATATCAATGAGCGAGTCCTATATCAGATTTACATCGGGAGCATCGGTTCTTGCATCGCGCGTAATTGATGAAACATATCCGAATTATGAAAGCGTGATACCAAAGGATAATAACCTTGAGATGGTAATCTCACGCGAACAATTGCTTCAAGCGTTACGCAGGGTATCGCTTTATGCAAACTCTACGACGCATCAAATTCGGTTTGCATTACGGGAAAACAATCTTACAGTATCGGCGGAAGACGTGGATCAAGGAAGTCAGGCAAAAGAGAACATAGCTTGTTCATATAAAGAAGAAGATATGGATATAGGTTTTAACGCAAACTATATAAACGATGTTTTGTCGCATATTGACAATGATAACGTCTGCTTCAGGTTCAGCGGCCCTACAAAAGCGGGTATTGTTGAGCCGGAGGAGCAGTCGAAAGACAACTTATTGCTTATGCTTACGATGCCTTTGCGTCTAAATAACTAATACGTATTATATGAAGTTAGAGAAGTTGAACCTGAGCGGCTTCCGTAACCATGGAAGTACAGTTTTTACATGTTCTCCGACGGTGAACCTTTTCGTCGGTCGTAACGGACAGGGAAAAACAAACATACTCGAAGCGATTGCATATCTATCTATCGGGAAAAGCTTTTACTCGGCGCCCGATAACAATCTTGTACGGCGTGGGGATGAAGGGTTCGTTATTTACGGCTCATTTCTATCGGATAGCGGTGTTAGGTATAGTGTTGGAATACGGTTTACTGAAAATAATAAAATTAAAGAAGTTCGTATAAACAACAAAGAGCAAGAGAGAATATCCACATTGATCGGTAAGTTTCCGGTTGTTATACTCTATCCCGATCAACACACAATTACGAACGGCGGACCGGGTGAAAGAAGACGGTTTATGGATCTGGTGTTATCACAAGCACATCCCGGTTATTTTGAAACGTTGACCGAGTACCGCAGGATATTACGTCAGCGAAATACAATTCTGACAGAGTCTCGTGGTCGGGGAAGCCGTGCCCGTGGTTTGCTCGAGCCGTGGGATGAACGGTTTCTGGATTGTGCAATTGAAATAACCCTGTATAGATACAGTTTCATCTCGGAGATTGAAACATATTTACAGGATAATTACGGGAAAATTGTCGACGACCCGGAAAAACCTTCGCTGAAGTATGATGCGGCAACGCCGTTTGATGTAAACATCAGCGAAGAACAGCAAAAAGAGAAAGCATATAAAGCATTTTATGCAACGTTCGATAATGAAATTCGATACGGGACAACGGTGTTTGGTCCGCATCGTGATGAGGTGATCCTGTTTATTAACGACCTGGAAGTTCGAAAATTCGCTTCTCAGGGGCAGCAAAAATCTTTCCTTGTCGCGTTGAAAATATCGGAGTCACAATACCTGTTGGAAAAGCGAAAAGAACAGCCGTTAATTTTGCTCGACGACCTTTTCGGAGAACTCGACCGGGAAAGATCGCGCAAGGTACTGGAGCTGACGACCGGCATGGGACAAACGTTCGTTACCTCGGCAGATGAAAGTATCGGTGATACGCATTATACATCGCTGAATGGGCACATTCAATTTGTCGTAAGCGAAGGAAGCATAGCACATGTATAAGAACAGACCGAAAACAATCGGTACGGTTATAGAAAGACTTTTCAACGATCTCGGTTTGTATGAACGTTATAAACGTTCGGAAATTATTGCATCGTGGAAAGATATTGTAGGAGAACAAGTCGCACGGGTTTCAACTGCTGAACGCGTTGTGGGAAAACGTCTGTTTGTGCACGTGAACGACAGCGCCTGGCGACATGAATTACATTTACGCAAAAAGGAAATTATATACAAGGTCAACCGGTTTATCGGATTGACGGCAATTGAGGATATTAAGTTTCATTAACATTTGATGGAGATGAATTAGAAGCAATGGCAAAATCGCGATCTAAAAAAGCTGCAGCAAAAGGAAAAGGATCTGCAAAGAAAGAAAAGTTAATAAAACCGCAGACACAGAAGGAGCTGCAAAAGGGTAGTATTGCAGGGGGTGAATACAGCGCGCAAAGCATCCATGTATTAAAAGGGCTTGAAGCTGTCCGTAAACGTCCGGCGATGTATATCGGCGATGTCAGTTCGCGCGGGTTGCACCACCTTGTGTATGAAGTGGTCGATAACAGCATCGACGAAGCGATGGGTGGGTACTGTACCCGTATCGATGTAACCATTAATAAGAACGGCTCGGTAACAGTAGAAGACGATGGGCGGGGAATTCCAACTGAAATTCATCCTTCCGAAGGCAGATCTGCTCTTGAAGTTGTTATGACCGTTTTGCACGCAGGCGGTAAATTTGATAAAAGCTCGTATAAGGTTTCAGGCGGTTTGCACGGTGTAGGTGTATCGGTAGTGAATGCCTTATCCGAATGGCTCGAAGTTGAATCATACCGCGACGGGCAGGTGTACTTTCAAAAATACAAACGGGGCGAGCCGGAAGAACCGGTAAAGGTTATCGGCAAAACGGCTAAACACGGAACAAAGACAACCTTTTTACCAGATAGTGATATATTTAAAAAGACGGTCTTTAAATTTGATACATTAGCCGAACGGCTCCGTGAACTTGCTTTCTTAAATAAAGACCTCGTGATAACATTAAAAGACGAGAAAGAAAATCATGAAGAGTCGTTTCACTTTGAAGGCGGCATCGTTGAATTCGTTCAGTATATCGATGATAAGCGTAAGTCACTGATTAAGAAGCCGATATATATAACCGGGGAAATGGAGAATACGCCGGTCGAGGTCGCGCTACAATACAATGATTCATATAGCGACAACATTTTTACGTATGTTAACAACATTAATACACATGAAGGCGGTACACATCTTGTCGGTTTTAAAGCGGCGCTGACACGAACGTTAAACAATTATGCTTTTAAATCCAATCTTGTTAAGAATAAAAAGATATCTTTACAGGGTGACGACTTTCGGGAAGGATTGACGGCTGTCATTAGTATAAAGGTACCTGAACCGCAGTTCGAAGGGCAGACAAAAACGAAGCTCGGCAACAGTGAAACAAAAAGCATCGTTGAATCCATTATCGGCGAGAATCTGCGTCTCTGGCTGGAGGATAAACCGAACGAAGCGAAGAGGATCATTGAAAAATGTATGCGCGCCGCAGAGGCGCGCGAAGCAGCGCGACAGGCACGCGATCTGACGCGCAGGAAGAATGCGCTCGAAATATCCAACCTGCCGGGGAAACTTGCAGATTGCTCGATAAACGATCCCGAACATGCGGAGATATATCTCGTCGAGGGGGACTCCGCCGGCGGCAGCGCAAAACAGGGGCGAGACCGGCGCTTTCAGGCGATTCTCCCGCTTAAAGGAAAAATTCTGAACGTGGAAAAAGCCCGTATGCATAAAATACTCGAGAATGACGAGATTAAAGCGATCTTTACGGCATTGGGCGCCGGTATCGGGGATTCGTTCGATCTTAACCGGATTCGGTACGGTAAGATAATCATTATGTGCGACGCGGACGTCGATGGATCGCATATCCGGACGTTGCTGCTGACGCTTCTTTTCCGGCACATGCGCCAACTCATTGAAGCGGGACGGGTTTATATTGCGCAGCCGCCGCTTTTCAAAGTGAAGAAAGGGAAGCATGAGGAATATGTATTCGACGAGGATGAGCTCGAACGGATCATTAAAAAATTAAAAGGAACAA
This sequence comes from Ignavibacteriales bacterium, assembly GCA_003567775.1. Taxonomy (GTDB): domain Bacteria; phylum Bacteroidota; class Ignavibacteria; order T3Sed10-11; family T3Sed10-11; genus T3Sed10-11. The sequence goes on from PWYR01000071.1 coordinate 4,561, forward strand.
AAGGTACTGAAGATGTTGTCAAAGAAGTAACGGAAGAGGGCGCCATGAGCATGAACGGAATCGTTGTATCGCGATTCAAAGGTCTCGGTGAGATGAACCCCGAACAGCTATGGCAGACGACGATGAATCCGGAAACCCGGACCGTGTTGCAAGTAACGATCGATAACGCCGCCGAAGCGGATCGTTTGTTCCAAACGCTTATGGGAGACAACGTCGAACCCCGTCGCGAGTTCATCGAGAAGAACGCGAAGTATGTGAGGAATCTGGATATATAAATATGAGGCAAATTGTTAAAGACGGCACACACATTCTGGTAATTGAAAAAGACGATCCTGATGCGGAATTAAATTTCGAAATCGACTTTCAGTTATCACTTACGCCGGCACAACGGTATGAAATAATGGATCAGCTTGTTAAAGACGGTCTGGAATTCGAAAAAAAACGTGGATATAAAAACACTCCTAAAATCGTTACTCGATCATAAGGTAAAATTCCTGATCGTCGGAGCATGGGCGTTACCGGCATATGGGTATGAAAGGATGACCCGCGATGTAGATATATTTATTGAGCCCACAAAAGAGAATGCAGAAAGATGTATCAATGCGTTGCAAAAAATTGGGTATCATGCGATTATTGATTTATCGGTTGATGATTTACTAAAAAATAAAGTATTATTACGAGAATATATTTTACGCGTTGACATTCACCCGTTTATAACCGGTGTTGAATTTTATGAAGTATGGAAGAATAAAATAGAAACCGAAATAAAAGAACATAAGGTTTATATACCATCACTTGACGATTTAATAAAAATGAAAGAAGCCACAGGAAGAGATATAGATCAACTTGATTTACGGATTCTCAAGAAAATCAAAGAAAAAACTGACAATAAATAATTGTATGATCAGAAATCCGAAGGAAGTCGAGCGTGCAAAGTGGGAATACCGGAGAAATAATCCGCTTACAATAGAACAGAAGTTCGCATTGATGAATGCAATGTACAACGAAGCAAAGCAATTAGGTAGGCTCAACAAAAAGCATTTTCAGGATAGACTCAAGCACAAGATCAAAATGGCAAGGATTTTGAATTCACATGTTTGAAAAATTACTTGTGAAAATAGCACAAGCGCTCAACAAAAACAATATCCCATATATGGTGGTCGGCGCGCAGGCGGTTATGATTCACGGAGAACCGCGGTTTACGGGCGACATAGATATAACGCTCGGGGTTGATACTGACAAGACAAAAGATATTTTAAAAATTATACGGGAACTCGGTCTTGAACCGGCAGAATATATGACCGAGGATTTCATAAAAAGGAACGCTCTGCTAACTGTTGAAGATAAAGACCACCGGATTGAAGTCGATTTTATATTTTCTTTTATGCCTTACGAAAGACAGGCAATCGAGCGCGCCGTTAAAATTTCTTTGGAAGATACGGATGTTCATTTTGCATGTGCAGAGGATACTATTATTCATAAACTGTTTGCAGGCAGACCTCGGGACATTGAAGATGTCAAAGGAATTATTGTCCAGCAAAAAAAGCTTGATAAAAAATATTTACATCGCTGGCTTGGAGAATTTTCGGAAATCGCCGGAAGAAAACTGATCGAAGAGTATAATAGTCTCGATGCGGAAGTAAACAAATGAAAATTCAAAAATATTAAATAAACAATAGTAAATCTAAAATGGCAAACTTAACAGAACGAATTCTACCGGTCGACATTGAAGAGGAAATGAAAGGATCGTACATCGATTATTCGATGTCGGTCATTGTATCGCGTGCGCTGCCCGATGTGCGTGACGGAATGAAACCGGTTCACCGCCGGATTTTGTTCGGTATGCGCGAGCTGGGATTGGCGAGCAACAGAGCGTATAAAAAATGTGCTCGTATCGTCGGGGAGGTGCTCGGTAAATACCATCCGCACGGCGACTCTGCGGTGTACGATACGCTGGTTCGTATGGCGCAGGATTTTTCTATGCGATATCCTCTCGTTGACGGACAGGGAAACTTTGGTTCGGTTGACGGAGATTCACCGGCGGCAATGCGTTATACCGAAGCGCGTCTTGCCCAGATAGCCGAAGAAACTCTTCGCGACCTCGAAAAAGATACTGTAAATTTTGTTCCCAATTTTGATGAATCGTTAAAAGAGCCGACCGTGCTGCCGTCGGTTGTCCCGAACCTGCTCGTCAACGGCGCAAGCGGTATAGCAGTCGGTATGGCAACGAATATCCCGCCGCACAATTTAGGCGAAGTGGTAGATGGTCTTGTTGCGCTTATAAAAGAACCGGAGCTTACCAGTGAAAAATTGATGAAATACGTAAAAGCCCCCGACTTCCCCACCGGCGGTATAATTTACGGCTACGACGGAGTCAAGAGTGCATACACCACCGGTCGCGGTCGTATCATTGTCCGTGCCCGTGCAAATATTGAAACACTTAAAGGCGACCGAAAAAACATTGTAATTACGGAAATACCGTACTATGTGAATAAATCAACGTTAATCGAGCGTATCGCGGATCTTGTACGCAATCGTAAGATTGAAGACATCACGGACATAAGAGATGAATCCGACCGCGACGGTATGCGGATCGTGGTTACTCTCAAGCGCGATGCAATGCCAGAAGTAATTCTAAATAACCTCTTTAAGTATACACAGATGCAGCAAACCTTCGGCGTAATAATGCTTGCTCTGGTTGACGGGCGACCGAAAGTTCTCACACTGAAAGAGATGATGGAGTTGTTCCTCAAACACAGGAATGAAGTTGTCGTCCGGCGCTCCAGGTATGAACTCGATCAGGCGGAGAAGCGCGCGCACATCCTCGAAGGTTACATCATTGCGCTCGATAATATCGATGCAGTAATCAAGCTTATTAAAAAAGCCAGGGATGTGGAGTCTGCGAAGAAGGGATTGATGAAGAAATTCAAGCTTTCAGAAGTACAGGCAAAAGCGATCCTCGATATGCGCCTGCAACGTTTGACCGGTCTTGAACGAAAGAAGATCGAGCAAGAATACAGGGAAACTATCGAGACTATCGAGCGCCTGAAAGCAATACTGAAAAGCAAGCAGTTACAGATGGAGATTATTCGCAATGAATTACTCAATCTGAAAAAGAAATATGCCGATGAACGCCGCACCGAGATCATTAAAGATTATGAAGAACTATCCATAGAAGACATGATCGCCGAAGAGGATGTGGTTATAACGATCACGCACAACGGCTTCATCAAACGGTTCCCGGTGAGCGGTTATCGACGTCAGAGCAGGGGGGGGCGCGGTGTAACGGCCGCAACCACGCGCGAGGACGATTTTGTCGAACATATGTTCATTGCGTCGACGCACCATTACGTACTCTTCTTCTCTAATAAAGGCAAGTGCTACGGATTGAAGGTGCATGAAATACCCGAAGGCGGGCGGGCGTCGCGCGGACGTTCGATTGCACATTTACTTGATAAAGATCAGGGAGAATATATTACGTCATTTATCAGCGTAAAAGAATTCTCCGAAGAGCAATACATCTTAATGGTAACCGAACAGGGCTTGATAAAGAAATCGAATCTTTCGCTTTTCGGTAATCCGCGCAGATCAGGTATCATAGCAATTACTCTCAAACGGAGCGACCGATTAAAAGACGTACGTTTAACCGACGGCAGGCACGATGTGGTAATCGGTACATGGAATGGCATGGCAAACCGTTTTAATGAAGATCAGATCCGGGATATGGGGCGTACTGCGGCTGGTGTTCGCGGTATAAAACTTGGCAAAGGCGATAGAGTCGTTGGTATGGTATCGTTGCGACGCGCCGGGACGACAATTCTCGTTGCGACCGAGAAAGGATACGGAAAACGAAGCGAGCTTGATGAATACCGGGTTACACGGCGCGGCGGCAAGGGAATACGTACGGTAAAGGTAACCGAGAAAACCGGAAATATGGTTGCGATCAGAGAAGCAACCGACAGGGATGACATCGTTATCGTTACGCACAAAGGCATGACCATTCGTCAGCACGTGAAGGATATTCGTCTTGCCGGTAGAAATACACAGGGTGTCCGGCTGATAAAACTCGGTACAGACGACGTCATTTCCGACGTAGCCGTTGTATTTTCGGATGAAGAAGAAGTGGTAACAAAGCCGGAGATAACCGATCTGCCGAAAGAATCGGATACACAGAGCGACCTTTTTGAGCAAGCGAGTGAAGAGGAAAAAGAAAAAAAGGGTAAAACCAAAGGCAAACAGAAACGTACTCCGGTAAAGACAAGCGTTAAGCCGAAAGCAAAGACTAAAACAAAAAAAGGCGGACGTAAAGGGAAGTAAATTATTCAACTACGAAGACTCTAAGTCACAAAGTAATTAATCCTTCGTGTCCTGGAGCCTTCGTGGTTAACTTAAATCCCCCAGATCTCCGGATTCACCAACTCCACCAGATTCCCATCCGGATCGCGGAAGTAAAGCGATACCCCTCTGTCTCCCCACGCGTACTCGCTCTCAATAGTAATATTGTTGTTTGCCAAATATTTCTTCCATGCCTCCAGATCTTCACGCTTAATATTTAATGCAAGATGTATCTGACCGTCCGCTCCATGCGGCGGGAGTGTTCTACCGCGCCGGCTCTCTTCCGCAATAAATGCCATTAACATCGATGACCCGGTCTTAAAAAAGACATGCCTTCCTTCAAGCTCGTTGTGTACCGGAATGCCGAGAATATCCCGGTAAAATTGTTTTGTTCGCTCGAGATCGGATACGTAAATGCACGTTTCGAGAACACCGTGTATGTTCGGTTGCATGGCTGACTCCTTTAGGGTTTGAATTCACTTTTAAAAATATAATAGATTTTTACTCGTTGAGCAAAGCATTATCCTCTGAACGTTCGCCATAAATTCACAAGCAAGAGTATTAATGCAATAATCGCGAACAAACCCGACATTCCGAACCAATACATCAGCCATTGATGAATCTCCGGAACTCCGCCTAACCAGCGCTGGGGGAGAAGCATCGGCAGCACACGCCCGAGCGCGGCGAGGTTGCAGAGCAGGAAAGTCCACAATACAATTCTTCTCGACCACAATCCTTTTTTCTTCATAAACCCCGGCAGCATGCGCTGCGCCATTCCGAAAATGAGAAGCGTGATAAAGCCGAGCAGAAAAATGTGACGAACCGGATCATGTCCGAACGGCAGTGATAGTGGTGTTAATTGTGATACGCTTCGTAATATCTCTATCACCGCATATATTAGCAACCAGATATATGCAGAATAGATGAGCAGTTCGAACCGCCCGTATTGTCCGATATCGTAATAACCCGGGCGGGCTCTGGTAAACGCACCGCTGTCGATTCGATTCTTCAGATACTTCTCACCGTAATAACGTATCATAAAATGCCGGGGAGATAAAAACATTTTCGGGATTAATCTTAAATGATATGTAAGTATAAGAATAACGAATGAAATTAATATTTTTGCTGCGACATCTAAATGCAGGGGCATATCATAGAATGCCCCCGCTAAATAAATGACCGAGCAGATTCCATACACAATCCCGAACCAGAAGAACGAAAGACGAAACGGCGGTATCTGAATAAACAACGGAAACGTCCTGACCGAAAATGCAAATACAACGGGAAACAAAACAAGCTTTATAAATACATCGATTGTGAGTGAGCTCCACGGCATCCGTATCGCTACATCGAATATAAAATATTGAAGAAGATGAAGAGAGGAGTAAACAAAAAGGCCGGTTATCATCATTGCAAAAAACGGCTGTACGGATTTCAATCCTTTATAGTTTCTTGGTTTTCTTTTGAAAAGTATGACAAGGATAAACAGATACAATACTACTCCCACCCACTCCAGCGCTGCGCTGAATCGTACGAGATAGGTGAGAAAGGATGTTGTCGCGCCGGCTTCAAGATACGGAATGGTAAACAATGCGCCGGTTTTCAGGATCAGTCCCGTTGTAATAAAAACAAGTATCCACTTCGTCAAACGTTGATACGGCAGCGGTACTTTCACGAACCGCGGCATGAAGTATAAACTTACACCGATTATAAACAATCCCGTCCATCCAATCAATTGCATATGACCGTGCGTCTGAACCCAGATCTGATAAAACGGCGGCAGGTTCCACCCGAATCCCATCGGCATTGCGATATGGGCGCCGAGTGAAAAACCGCCGAGAATCGCAAGCCAGAGCGCGGTGTAGATGTAGGATTTTTGGAATGATTGATGATAAGACATGATTGAATAAAATAAAAACTGGTTTTTCTCCCACAGAATCAGGAATCCCACAGAAAAGCCTTAAAATAAATTAAAACATCTGTGGGATTTCCATTTCTGTGGGAGCAGAATTATTCCCTTGAGCTTATATCACATCAGGGTTTATAAAACCAAATATGCCAATTCTCACCGTCTTTTTCAGTCCAGTGATTATACCCCTGTTGTTCCAGACGCTGATACAACGATCCCGGCTGAAATGAATTAATGATGTGCAGTATCTCTCCGTCGATTAACTGCATTATTGCGTCGTTGATAGCGCCGCACGGTTTGTTCCCGCCCGCAACAATCGGACGGACATCAAGCTCTACGACGCGATCCGGTGATGCGTTTTTTAAATCTTCGGGTCTTTCTTCTGCTGTACCGACTACAGCTTGTAATTCATTTGAATGTGAACATCCTGACATAGTTTTCTCCTTTTGTAGTTTTCAGTTGTTTATAAAAATGTGAGACGCACATCTGCCGATCAGCCAATCAACCCGTCACTCCACCATGCATTCATGCAATCATGCATCCCATCACTCCACCATTCCATTATACCATCGTTCCGTATCCCTTCACTCAGATGGAGCCCACCTCCCTTTGCTTATCCCGCCCGCAGGTGGACGCCATCTCTCCTACCATCCCAGCATCTCTTTCGCCTGATCCGTCAACCGCTCCGGCGACCACGGCGGATCCCAAACGAGATTGACCTTTACTTCCTTTTCGGGATCGATCATTCGTACTGCGTTATATACCGCGCTGCTCATGCTTTCATGCAGCGGACAGCCAGGTGTTGTGAGTGTCATGGTTATGGTGACACTATCATCGTCTATATCGATTCCGTAGATCAAGCCGAGGTTGACGACGTCGATGCCGAGCTCGGGATCGATGACCGAGTATAATGCGTTACGTACTTTTTCTTCCGTTATCATGTA
>PWYR01000020.1 GCA_003567775.1 Ignavibacteriales bacterium
CACAACAGACTCGAAGTTCGCTATCTCGACGAGATTGGAGAGTACCAGACTCGCTCCCTTCTCTTGCGAGTCCCACGAAGCATGTTGCGTGAGGGAGAGCTCCAGTACCACGTCGCCACAGGGCTCGATCGCTACCAAATGGATCAAGGCGTCGGCTTGATGCAGTTCGGCTGGGGAGTGACGCCTTGGTTCTCGGTCATCTGGGGAAGCGAGGTGCTCTTCGGCTCCCCGGATATCGAGCAAGGAGCCTTCCCCTACGCCACGGGCATCCTTCGCCTGCATGGAAACGCCCACCTCGAGCTTCGAGGAGGGCCGAGAGGAGGGATGGGCACAACCCTCGATCTCGCGAACGCCGCCGGTCTTCGCCTCGTGGCAAGCCACGATGAGCAGCGTTACACCCCCTCCGGCCACCCCCTCACCAGGAGCAACTCGGCGCTTCGGATAAACGCTCCATTCCATCTTGGAGACGTGCCCGCCGGCTTCAGCCTGAACGCGGCCAACACGCGCATCGGCGAGACCCTACGTCTCTCCAGCGTTCGCTCCACCGTAATGCTTCGCACTCGGCGGGCCGGACAGATCCTTGGCGGCTACTCCTGGCAGGGCGACCTCCTCGGCGGAACCCGCACGAACGGTGAGGCACTCCTCCGCTGGAGCAGGGCGCTGCCGGGCGACATTCCAGGCGGGCTCCTGCGCCTCGGCATGAGCGTCGATCCCCACGACTTCCAGCTACGGAGCGTCACCACTGCTTGGGGGCGCTACCTTCGAGGTTTCTTCGGCCTAAGGGTACAGATTGCCTACAGCTTCCAACGAAGCGACATCCTTGGCGACAGCCACGAGATAGGCCTCGGGCTCCAGAAGAACTTCGATGAAGCCTGGACACGGGCCGACGTCGGGACCTCCAGGTTCGCTTCTCCTCGGCTCGACGTCAGAGCCGGCGGAAGCTCGGGCTACATGCCGGAGGACAAGTCGCTCACCTTCGATCGAAGGCCCCAGGTGGATAGGGGACGGATGCTCGTCCGAATGGGCTCCAACCCGATAGAGGAGCGAAGCTACAACGTCGTCATAGACGGAAGGCGGCACGCAATCGACAAGGACGGCAAGGCCGCCATAGGGCTGCTGACGCGGGAGCGGACCTACCGGGTTCACCTTGAAAGTACGCCGCGGGCCGATCCTCTCCAGGCCCCTCGCTACACCGAGTTCGATGTGAAAGCGAGGGCGAACAGGACCGTCGTCGTCGACATCCCCGTCGACGAGACCTTCGAACTCGAGGGGTACCTCTTTCTCGAACCCTCCCCTGGCGCTCGCCGGGGGCTCGGCTCCGTGCGGGTCCGACTGATCCAAGAAGATGGCGACGAGAGCCGGCTGATGACGACTTTCCTCGATGGCTTTCTGTACGAGTACGGGCTGCGTCCGGGAAGCTGGCGGCTGGAACCCGACGCGGGTCAGCTAGCGGCGCGCGGCTATGAGGTTCGCCCGAGCCGGATTCGCATAGACCATCCGCTGGAGGCCGGTGTCGCCCTCTACGATCGGAACTTCTTTCTTGTGGGACCTCCGGAGACGATGACATCGCAGGCTTTGGCAAGGCGCATCTGGGACGCCCTCCTAGAGGGCGAGCCGAACTCGGCAAGCGCCGTGAGCTCCGTAATGCTAAACGAGGCCCCCGAGGCGATGACGATAGAGTTCAAAGAGATCTGTGACCCCCTGGAAAGGGAGCGGATAGAGGCGCTGGAGGATAAGCTCGGTGACGACGCCCTGCTTCTGGCTTTGATGAGTCAAGAAGTGGGCAGTGTTTGCATGAGGCTATTTCTTGGTCTTTTCGACCACGGCGCTGAAGCGGAAAGGAGAGCGCAAGACCTAGAAGAAGCTCTTGGACCCGATCTTGTTGGTCCTCCCGCTGTCGTGTCCGTAGAGAGCCTTCTTCGACGACAGTAGGTCCGGCTCTCGCCGCTCTCGAGGGAGCCGAAGGCGATCCGTGAGGGTGCCGAAGGCACGTGAAAACCTCATCTTGACCACCCCATGAACGAAAGCGCGTAATTCCAGGTGCTTGGATGGGTCGCGTAGATACAATTGACGGTCAACTGTAGTTTTTTCCGGGAGTTACGCCACCTACCATGTCTCAAGTATGGAGCCAAGCAATGCTCAAGTTTGTATCTACAAGAAATCACACATGCTGTTATTTCAAGGGCTTATGCAATGAGGCGATCAAGGGGGGTTGAACAGCTTCTCGATTACCATCTTGGCAAAGCGCCGCTTCTGGTAGTCGTTGATTCTTATGACCTGCTCCCAGTAGTCGGCGACCTCATCGAGGCCGTAGTGCCGGCACAGGTAGACGAGGTTCAAGATGTCCTTCTGGAAGCAGCTTCCGCCAAAGCCGCCGGAGGCCTTTGACCCGCACTGTCGAAGACGATGGAGGGTCGATCGAGGACCTCGCCGATCTTGGCTGTCCGGCAAGTTGGGTGCCCTGTCCCCCTCGCCCCTTTCAATTGCAGGAGGCGAGGAGCGTTCTCCTGATTTCTTTCACTATTCGATTCCGCTCCTCGACAGATAGCGGAAACACCGGATCTGGGTGACTCCAGGGTGATTTGTGGGGAACCGGATCACCCATCCGTG
>PWYR01000040.1 GCA_003567775.1 Ignavibacteriales bacterium
CAGGGTCAATGATTTTCTGGAAGAGATGGAACTTTTTGGTCCTGATAATTTCAGGACCCCGGGACTTGCGAACAGATTAAAGGCTGAGGCCCTTTTCGTAAGAGCTGCCAACTATTATTATCTTGCCTATTGCTTCGGCGATGTTCCCCTTATCACAAAAGTACTTTTACCCGATGAGGCCCAAAATCTTACTCGTGATCCTGAAAGTGAGGTGATTGCAAAGGTCATAGAAGACCTGGAATTTGCCGTAGCCAATTTGCCTGATGAATATCCATCAAGTGATGTCGGACGGGTAACATCCCATGCAGCCAGGGCGATGCTGGCAAGGGTACACATGTCGTACGGTGATAACTCCAGTGCGGAACCATTGCTCAGGGACATTATCCAAAGCGGCTTGTTTACACTTGATGCAAATCAGGATGGGGAAGTAAATGCAGAGGACTGGGCCTACATTTTTCATCATGACACCAAGAACACTCCCGGAGTGGTATTTGAGTTACAATACCTGCCGGGAACAGACGGCAGGTCTCATACTTATACCAATTTGTATACCCCTGTCGGTGGCATCTTTCCTCCCGGTTACACCCAACGTCTTGATACTTGGGGAATTGGAGCTGTATCACCAGAATTGTACAATTCTTTTGAACCGGATGACAGCATAAGGAAAATGATCTCTGTAAGGATGTATGAAGGCGACACATATATGCCTCATACCATGAAATTTATATATGGTTATGATGATGGCGTTCCCTATCGCGTCAGCAGTAATGTGCCTGTTTTCAGATATGCTGAGATACTTCTGAATTATGCTGAAGTGACCAACGACCCGCAATACCTTAATATGGTAAGACACAGTGTTGGGTTGCCAGGCTGGGGCGAGCCGGGATACCCTGTAGATAAATACCCCACTTTTGCCCTTGCGCTCGAACATGAAAGAAGGCTTGAGTTCAGCTTTGAAGGCCATCGTGGATTTGATCTCAGAAGAACAGGCCGGCTGCTTGAAGTCAGAGGTGAGGAGTTAGGCAGGACCCTTTCTCCCCACCGGATTCGTTTTCCTATACCAACTAGAGTTCTGGAAATTAATACGAGAATGGAACAGACTGATGGCTATCAATAATGCTTTAAAATAAAGGTTAGTTAGTTAGTTAGTGGTTAGGTTTAGGTTTAGGTAGAAAAAGGGGAGACCGAAAATAAATTCAAAGCGAATTATAATTTTTGGGCTCCCCTTTTTATTTATTAAGCAGGTGCCCATGCCCTGTTTTCCCCTGTGGTACCGGACATATGATGGGACTGGATGTGCATGACATGGAAGACCTTGGTGAGGTTTGGGTTGGGTACGAAGGCCAGCCTAAAAGCACACAATTCGGTTTAAAATCATTGAGATTAGCAAAACCGCTACAGCCCGGGCATGTTTTCACTATTGAGCCGGGTATTTATTTTATTCCTGAATTGATTGATCTGTGGCGTTCACAGCAAAAATTTAATGAATTTATCAATTGGGACAAAGTAGATAGTTATCGAAATTTCGGCGGAATCAGAAATGAAGAGGATTTTGTGATGACCGAAAATGGCGCCCGATTACTGGGAAAGAATAAGCCTATGACTATCGGGCAGATTGAAGCAATACGTTCCGAAGCCGGCTAAATGAAACATGTACCGTATAAACAATCCATTTTCATCCATAAAACCTCCGGAGCAGGTGAAGACGATGTGTGTTACCCGGTAAGTCTCGGGATGCAAACCAGTAAGGTGAAAATATGAACCTGAATATTATATTTAAGTTTTTGTTTTTCATATCATTTGTAAATGTTTTTTTTACAAACTGCGGTGAAAAAACAGAAACCAGATTTTCAACACTGAATGGAATACCTTTTCATAAGGTGCAAGTAAATGATCCCTTCTGGTCGCCACGGATCCGGACAATCCAGGATACAACCATTTTTGATCTGCTGAAGATTCTTGAAGATCAAAGGAAAATTGATAATTTACGCATTATAGCCGGCCACAAGAAAGACGGGCAAATCCGAATCACCAACTCACCCGATTCCGATATCTGGAAAATAATGGAAGCTGCTTCCTATTCCCTTGCATGGCGCTATGATGAGGAAGTTGACCGGATGCTTGATGACCTAATCGAACTGTACGCCGAAGTTCAGGATGAGGATGGATATATCAACCAGATGTACATGCTACCAAGAGACCACCCTCAGAATCCGCCCAACCTGGAACAGCATCGCCATGGCCCCGGTAGTGAACAACGATGGAGAGGGTCCATTGAAGAGTGGCCCAGGGGTCTCGGGCAGCTCTATAGTGCAGGACATTTGTTTGAAGCAGCCGCGGCCCACTACCGTGCCACAGGGAAAAAGAACTTTCTTAATATTGCCATTAAAAAGGCAGAGAATATCTACCGTGAATTTCCTCCAGGCAAGCCGATTGAGTATGCCGATCATCCGCAAATCGAGATTGGTCTTGTCAAGCTATACGAAGTGACCGGTGAGCAAAAATGGCTGGACCTGGCTAACCACATCACGCACCACGGAAACCATGCCCGCCCCCCCGATATGGGCGATCGC
>PWYR01000101.1 GCA_003567775.1 Ignavibacteriales bacterium
ACGGTCCAAAGGTGGACTGGATCGTGGACAGGGAAGGCGAGTATATACCTGTTGAGGTAAAATGGACCGATACCCCTTCTGAGAGACACATTAAACACCTAAGGACCTTTCTTGGTGAGCATAAGAATTCTACGACTGGATATCTCGTTTGTCAGACATCCAGAAGGGTGAAACTTGATAAAAATATTTACGCTGTTCCTTGGGAAGAAACAAACGGTTTGGTTGCATAATACCCACCCGCGATCAGTCTGACCAAAAACGCCACAAAGGTTGCTTTTTCCCTGTTAAATCTCGCATGCAACGATAAGTAATAACGATACGCACTTTCTGTGACTCGTGCGCTTATTCAAGTGAGCCGGCGATCTTCTGGAAGGACATACCAAGGAGACGCAATTCAGCGACCTTTTGAGCATATTTTTGATATGGCGGGATATGCTGGGATGGAAATATCTTGATACAGGTAATAATCTCGGACGCGGTTCGAACTGGTTGCGTCCGGGTCCGCCATCGATTTGGCTAAAGGCAGGATTTTTTTGAAATCCTGCCTTTTGTTCTTAAGTGTTCTCACAAGGCCAATCTATCCCCCTGGTTTGATTTACCCATTCGACACAGGCTTCGCCCTGGGACAGTTCGGCTTTGCGGTTTCAGCTCACTTTGCTCCTGAAACCTCAGCCTCACTGCAGGATCAATTGTGGACATACCCCGGCCTTAAGAGGCCGGGGTATCGGTGAATTGACGAGCAAAGCCAGAAAATCAAGGGGGGATTGCAGGGCATATTCCGGGCACATCCTTTACGCTTTAATTTGCCTGTTCCGAAAAGGGTATGTATAACAGGAAGGACGATTATTTAATTTCAAGGTCGGAAATATTCTTAAATGATAATATAGAAAAGTTTTTATAACTGTAAGAATCGGTTCCCCCGTATATCAAATATGGGGTATCTGTAAAGTTATGAGCGAGTTTGTTATAGTAGTTTAATCCCCTTAACATATCTTCAGAAAAAGTAGATCCGGATTTTATTTCTATTGGCAAAACTTTGTTGCCGTAGTCTAATAGGATATCAACTTCATTGCCTACATTATCACGAAAATAATAAAGGTTATTATCTTTTACGGAGTTGAACCTTTTTTTAAGTATTTCCGAAACAATATAAGTTTCAAAGAGATGACCCCTCAGTGGATGGGTTTCTATCTGTGAGGATTCTTGTATTCCCAATAAATATGACGCGAGTCCGACGTCATAGAAATAAATTTTGGGTGCTTTTGTTAAACGTTTTGAATAATTATTAAAATGTGGTCTTATCCTGAAGATAATATAGCTTGCTTCAAGGATCGATAGCCATGAGGAGGCGGTATTGTGATTTATTCCGCAATCGTTTCCCAGATTGGATAGGTTAAGAATCTGTCCGGTACGAGCCGCACAAAGCCTTAGAAATTTTTCAAATTGACTAAGATCTTTTACATTTAGTAATTGTCTGACGTCGCGTTCGATATAAGTGTTTGTATAAAAACTCAAAGCTTCGGCAGGGTCTAAATTTTTATCAAATATTCTCGGGTAAGATCCCGTAAATAATATTTTATTTAAGCTGTATGCACTGATAGTAGAACTTATTTCCTCTGAAGAAAAAGGCAAAAGACGTAATATAGCTGTTCTTCCCGCCAAGGACTGGTTTATGTTACTTATAAGTTCAAATTGAGCGCTTCCGGTCAGAATGAACAAGCCGGTCTTTTTGGAATTATCTACGATAGTTTGTATAAAAGATAATAGTTCCGGTACACGTTGAACCTCATCTATTACGGCACCTGCAGGGTATCTTTCTAAAAAACGCCGGGGGTCTGTTATCGCAACTTGTCTTATGTCCGGAGCTTCAAGATTTACATAGGGTTTTTCAGGGAAAACATTTCTGACAAGTGTTGTTTTTCCTGATTGACGAGGGCCAGTTATCGTCACAACCGGATAGCTTTTGGCTAGCCGCAATAGAGGTCTTTCTAAAAGCCTTTTAATCATAGATATAGTTTACCTGAATGTTGCAGATTGTCAATATAAATAACAATGTGTAAAATATTTTATAGCAGGGGATTTGGCTATGGTGATGATCGCGTACAATATGATAAGTCTGTTCCGTCAGGCGGTGTTAAAACAGGATACGCAGCAATATTTGTCTACGTTACGGTTCCAATGCTTTGCATTAGGGAGCTGGATAACTAAAAGAGGCCGAAAAAAGGTCCTGAAACTGTCAGTGGCACCGAAAAGGAGAGCCTGGGTGGACGGTCTGTTCAGTGAACTGGTGCATTTACAGGCGCCTTTTCCATTAAAATCGAGATCCTAATGCAAAATCTGGGTTAAATGCTGAAGGTTTTCTTTATGTCTTTTATGAGTAGATAAAGGTGAAATTTATCTATAGGGGATGGTTCAAACCCGAAATGTTCATAGAAAGACTTTGCTTTTTCATCTTTTGCTTCTACAAGCACAGCCCTCACACCAATAGTGTCAGATGCTTTAGCGATTCTTAGCAAAGCGTCTAACAATAAACCTTTTCCTATTCCTGAACCCCAATCATTTTTATGGACA
>PWYR01000021.1 GCA_003567775.1 Ignavibacteriales bacterium
TCTCTTCTCTGCTTTACTCGGCTGTTTACTCTAACGAACGCAGTGAGTGGTTGTGGAAGAAGATACGGGATGCACAAAGAATGGGTATTTGACATCAAAACATCAAATCGGGTATAATTACTAATATGCGAACGACATTGACAATAGAACCTGATGTGGAGCGGATGCTGGATAACGTGCGACGCGAGAAACAGATGCGCCTGAAGGAAGTCGTGAACCACGCCTTGCGAGCGGGTTTGCTGGATATGCAGCAGCCTCAGGTGTCGAAAAACCCCGTAAAGACCCGGAGCGTAAATTTGGGGCGGTGTCGGATAAGCCATCTGGATAGCGTTGGGGATGCGTTGGCGTTTGGCGAAGGCGAAGCCTATACATGATGTTGGTGGATGCAAATCTGCTTGTCTACGCGCATGTCAAAAGCATGGATCAGCATGCTGCCGCCAAGAAGTGGCTGGATATCCAGTTGGCGGGAAAGACACGCGTGGGCTTGCCGTGGCCAAGTATGCTGGCATTTGTTCGTTTGGTGAGTAACCCGCGCGTTTTTGAAAAGCCCGAAACCGTGATCCAGGCCTGGCAGCAGGTGTCCGATTGGTTAAGCGCGCCTTGCTGTTGGATACCGGGGCCGACTGATCGTCATGCAGAGAGTTTGGGGAGCTTGATTCCTGCATGTGATCGAGCCCATCTTATTCATGATGAGCATCTGGCGGCTTTGGCTCTTGAGCATGGGCTTATCGTGTATTCCACGGATGCTGATTTTGGAAGGTTTTCCGCGGTGCGGTGGATTAACCCTCTGGCTGATGCATCATGATGTGAACAGAAGCATGCGAAGGCATCTCTCTGTCTTACTCGGCTGTTTACTCTAACGAACGCAGTGAGTGTTTGTGGAAGAAATTTTACAACCGCTTTTGCATGCTTGACAAACATTATGCTTTTAATGCATGATTACTCTTATGAAGTTACCTTTTTTGGATCGAGAAGACGAGAAACAGCGGTTGCTTGACGCGCTTGAGGCTGAAGAACCGTCTTTAGCCGTTGTTTATGGTCGTCGCCGATGCGGTAAATCGAGGTTGTTGCAACAGGTTTTACGCCCTCGCGATGTTTATTTTCTTGCGGACCAGAGGGAAACACCGCTGCAAATTGAAGCGTTTTCGGCTGCCGTTGAACGTGTGTTGCCGGGTTTTGGCGCGGCTCGCTACGGTACTTGGGATCGTCTGTTGACGGCATTGAGCGGGCGTGTCACGGATCGCTTGAACCTTGTTGTTGATGAATTCCCCTATCTGGTGCAATCGGCGCCGGAACTCCCGAGCCTGTTGCAGCGTTTTATCGATCAGCCGGGGCCGAAGCGTTTGGGCTGGGTTCTTTGCGGATCATCGCAACGCATGATGCAGAACGTAGTGCTGGACCGCTCGGCGCCGCTATATGGTCGGGCGCGACAGATTCTCAAAATCAGGCCGTTAAAAGCCGGCTGGTGCATGGAAGCGCTGAAGCTCAAAGCACGGGATGCGATCGAAGCTTTTTCGGTCTGGGGCGGCGTGCCCCGGTATTGGGAACTGGCGCGAACAAGCGGGACAACCCGGGAAGCGCTGGCTTCACTTGTCCTCGACCGGCATGGCGTTTTGCACGAAGAGCCGCAACGCCTGCTGTTGGAAGAAATGCGCAGCGCCGTCCAGGCTTCTTCGCTTCTCTCGCTGATTGGCGCCGGCTGTCATAGACTTTCTGAAATTGCCGGCCGTCTCGGGAAACCGGCGGGCAGCCTGACGCGTCCGTTAAACAACCTCATGGAGTTGGGGTATATTCGCAAAGATAGGCCTTGGGATGCAGGATGGCGGACCAGTCGACGAACACTGCATGTGATCGAAGATCCCTTTCTACGGTTTTATTATCGCTTTGTGACACCTAATCTGTCGTTGCTGGAATCCGGACAAACCGATCGGGTATTTCGTGATGTTTGCGCCGGCCTGACAGAACATACGGCAGCGGTATGGGAAGATCTGGTTAGGAGCTCCGTTCCGTTTTCAACCATCGAAGGACAGTCGTGGCGAACGGCTGCGCGGTGGTGGGGTCACGATACAAACGGGCGCATGACTGAATTGGATGTGGTGGCCGAATCGGAAGACCGTGGGACCTTGCTGATCGGTGAATGCAAATGGGGACGGGTATCCCCGGCGGATCCCGCACGTTGGTTGGCCGATCTTAAATCCAAGGCACAAGCTTTACCCTTCGTCGGCAAGCGTTCCGTAATTCATGTTCTGTGGCTTCGCCAGTCCGTCGATAATCCCGGTAAAGGAACCTTCATGCAACCGGAAGACGTTTTGCAAGCATTGTATTGAAGCAGAAGGAAGACTGAAGAAATTTTTACAACCGCTTCGCCCTCCTTCGCCCTTCGACAAGCTCAGGGCTACGGAGGGCAAGCTAGAGGAAGAAGAGGAAGACAGAGGGGGAATTAGCTCCTTAATCATAAATTCTTTGAGTAGATGAGTCAAACATTTCCGCGAAAATTCTGTGAGATGGCGACGTTCTGAGTGTTCAGTGTTCAGGGGTTCAGAGTTCAGGAAAGA
>PWYR01000150.1 GCA_003567775.1 Ignavibacteriales bacterium
GAAGCATAATGGGCGAGCACTATGCAGACTATGACCGTGACTCAGCATGCTGGGGTGTGTTCCACACTGATCGACAACCTGGCTACTGTTATGCACTGTTTGCTACAGAAGAAGAAGCAGAAGAGTGGGCACAAGATTATAACTGTGTTGGTTGACAACACCTGAATCAGATGTTATAGTATACACACACTGAACAAAGGGGGCATAGATGACACACAAGATTGAGATTCTACGAGGCACATACAAGATTCGTGGTCGTGACACAGACATGAGCGGTTTGGTATTTCCTTTAGTGAAACCGTTCCGGCTCGGCACCGCAGGCGGTTATGTGACTGTGGATGCAACAGATGTAGCAGGCTTACCAGATCGCAATATCAAGATCAGTTGCGATTCAGAGTCAGACTATGAGATTACTGAAAAAGCCAGCACACGCACAGAAGAGACAGACGAAGAGATTATTGAGCGCATGCGTGACCGGTTCAGCATGCTGGACATGATGACTCGAGCAGCCAAGCGTGGTGACATTCGCGCTATGATAGTGAGTGGGCCGCCGGGTGTAGGCAAGAGCTTTGGAGTAGAAAAGGTACTGGGCAAGAACGATATCCTTGAGGATCTCGGAGGCCCTGGCTACAAGAAGTATGAGATTGTGAAAGGTGCAATGAGCGCATTGGGATTGTACTGCAAGCTTTATCAGTACTCTGCCAAAGACAATGTGATTGTGTTTGACGATTGTGACAGTATCTTTTCCGATGAGCTCAGCCTGAATATTCTCAAGGCAGCATTGGATTCTAAAAAGAAACGCACGATCCATTGGAACACAGACAGTTTTAAATTGCGCAATGAAGGTGTACCAGACTCGTTTAACTTTAGAGGCTCAGCGATCTTTATCACTAATATCAAATTTGATAATGTGCGCAGCAAAAAGATGCGTGATCACCTTGCTGCACTAGAGTCGCGCTGTCACTATATTGATTTGACCATTGACACTGATCGTGAAAAGATGTTGAGAATCAATCAGATTGTGGGCGACGGCATGCTCAAAGAATATGAGTTTGACAGTGAGACCGAAGCAGAGATTGTGGAGTTTATCAGCGACAACAAAGATCGACTGCGTGAACTCAGTCTGAGATCGGTAATCAAGACTGCTGATCTAGTCAAAGCATTCCCCAACGATTGGGAGAAGATGGCAATGACTACCATTTTTAAACGATAGTGTTTAATGGAGTGATAACTAAAAGAAAGGAACATCAAAAAGAAAACCGTTAGAGAAAACGGTGTGTGAGGTGGTGCTACAATTCAACGCTATGCCCTCAGCTGTTGTAGCATCACAAAAAACCTGACAGAGGCCCCCTTTGCCCTCTACATAAACTCTGTCAGTTTTCTTGCTCGAGAAGGATGCGCCCTCGTCCAACTCGAGCATTTTTTTGACTACACTGTGCACAGGCCCCGCTGCTAGGGGTGTGGCATTTTTTAAAAAAGGTTGACAACTGTGTCTGAGTATCGTATACTGTAAGAACATTGGGCAACAGGGGCAACACACTATGGCATACTCGGTACTGGGCAGCATTGATAGAACACGCTACACTGATCTGTCCAACGAAGGACTCGAAGGTCCGTTCTTATTCCCCACTGGCAAGATACTGTACTACGATCCCAAGGAGAGAAAGTATTACGATCGCGACTCAGACTTCTACATCAGCAACAAAGAGATGCTGCTACATTGGGAACTGGTGAAGGAGGCAGACTAACATGAAGGTACTGCAGGAGACTACCAAATGGAAGCAGGGCACACAGCCTAATCATGTGTACCTGGTAGACGGTGACAAGATGCTGGCATACCAACCGTGGGGCACAGGCACTGTGGTACACTTTGATCGTGCTCTGCGCTTTGATCAAGCTCGTAGAAAGTTTAGTGAACTGGTTTTTGATCACACTGTGTGGGGGGACTGTGCACAGCAACAGCATGTTGTACATGTTGCAGGCTCTAACGGTGCTGTGTATACTGTGGACACTGTGTCCGCTACATGCACCTGCACAGGATTCCGTTATCGGGGTTCCTGCAAGCACCTGGCCATTGCTGCCCAAGAATCTAATACTACAATCTAACAGACTCTGTGTCAACCGAAACATTCTGGTTGACAACCGCTGAACCAAATGCTATAGTATACAAACATTAAGGGCAAGAGGGCAAACAAGATGACCACAAACGATTACACCATCCGAGTCAACAAATTAGATCGTCGACGCAAGAGCGGTGATGTTGTAGTAGAAACCATCAACTACACTTCGGTCACCGAAGACTACATGTTGGCCAAATTGGCTGAAATGAGAAACACACAGTATCCAGAACCCAAGTACACACTGGAGATGTTTGAAACCTATGTGACCCGCGTGAATCTGATCAGCGGTAAAGAATATCAAGAACACTGGGACACGCCCATCAGCTGTTCGCCAGCAAGCGAGACCTACTGGAGTTCCTGAGGTTGACACCTGCACAGGGAGGTGCTATAGTATACAAACATTAAGGGCAAGAGGGCAGCAGGATGAC
>PWYR01000048.1 GCA_003567775.1 Ignavibacteriales bacterium
GGGTCGAACGATTTCCACGTACGAATAACCATAGATAACAACGATAAATTTTAGAAAAGAACCATTAACCAATAACAATGAACCATTAACCAAACCCAATGCCAACATTAGTCCTCGCAACAGCAAACGAACACAAAGTTAGAGAAATAAAAGAAATATTAAACGATCCGTCGGTTGAAATTATAACAGCGAAGGATCTTGGAGTCGAAGATAAGCTTCGCGAAGACGGGAAAACATTCGAAGAGAACGCGTTGCAAAAAGCACGCGCAATTTATAAAGCGACGGGTGAACCGGCGCTTGCAGACGATTCGGGACTTGAAGTGTATTTTTTAAACCATCGGCCCGGTGTGAGGTCGGCGCGTTATGCCGGCGAAAATGCAACCGATGAAGAAAACAACAAAAAGTTACTCAAGGAATTGGGGCCGTTATCGTTCCGTCGGAGAACTGCGCGATTCCGTTGTGTGATTGCGTTTGCAGCCGATGGCATTGAAGAGGTGGTATCCGGCGGGTGCCGCGGTATTATTCTCGAACAGCCGCGCGGAACGAACGGGTTCGGTTACGATCCGCTTTTTAAACCCGATGGGCATGAAAAAACATTCGGTGAAATGGAATCCGGGGAAAAACACAAAATCAGTCATCGCTCGCGGGCATTGCAAAAAATGATGCCGGTGCTGAAGGAGTATTTTACGAGTGCAGGATGAGTGTGCAACGCACTTTTCTCACCCCAATCATGCTGCGCTGTGCTTTTCTTCTGCCAATAGCTCTTGTGCTTCTTTAACCGGTACATATTTTACAAACTCGCTGTGTTTTTGATGCCACGCATCGAGTATTCTCTTTCCGAGCGGGCTCTCCGTTTCCTTGACGTAATCCATCAATAAATCGTATAGTTCCTGTTTATCCTGTTCGGTTAGGTGAACCGATGTAATGTACTTCTCATTTACGCGATCCGACTGATTACCGAGAATAAATAGCTTTCCACCCGTCATTCCCGCACCGAGATTATAATGAACGGAGCCGAGGATAACGACACGTCCGTTTGTCATATACTCGCATGCATGTAACCCTGCACCTTCAACAACTGCCGTTGCTCCACTGTTTCGAACGGCGAACCGGTCGCCCGCTCTGCCGTTGATATAAACAATTCCAGCCGTGGCGCCGTACAGCGCACAATTGCCGATGATGGTGTTATCCCCGTTATTAAATCGGGTCCCGCGGGGCGGACAAACGACAACTTTACCTCCCGACATCGATTTGCAAACCGAATCGTTCGCTTCACCGAACAATCGCACCGATACTCCCTCGACCAGATAGGCGCCGAAACCCTGTCCGGCGCTTCCGGTGAACTCGAGCGAGACGGTACCGGAATAATCCTCAATCGATTCGTGTAATTCCTGTACCCGTTTAAGATGATTTAAGTGTTTACGCACCGCGAGATTTCCACATACCGTCGCCATCGTTGCGCGATCGGTATTATGAATTACGTATGAAAGCTGAACGTCGCGATTGTTTTCGATTGCTTCATTTGTGTCGTCAACAATTTGTTGGTTGAGCGTACTCAACCCTTCGTTAAACAGGTCGGTGCTTTGGCTATCGTCGATCAACATCTTATCGAAGAAATAACTGAGATCCAGCTTCCGGTTCTTTATTACATCGGCATGTACCGGATTCGGCGCGAGCATATCTGTCCGTCCGATCAAGTCACGAAGTGTCGGCGCTCCAAGTTTCGATAGATGCCCGCGTATCTCGCCTGCGAGATGGTGCATAATTGATATGACATGATCCTTTGACCCTTTGTATTTCTTTTTGAATTTCGGATCGTGCGTAGCAATGCCTGTCGGACAAGTATTTTTCTCACATATCCGCGCCATTACACATCCTTCGGCAACGAGTAATAATTTACCGAAATCAAATTCTTCGCCGCCGAGTATTGCCGCAATGATAATATCCAATCCTGAACTCAAACCACCGTCGACCGACAGTACAACGTTTTTTCGAAGATTATTTTCGATAAGTGCTTTGTGTACTTCAACCAACCCGATCTCCCAGGGCAGCCCGGCATGCTTCATGGAACTGAGCGATGCCGCACCGGTTCCACCGTCACCGCCGCACACTTTGATGCTGTCTGCTCCTGCTTTGGCAACACCCACCGCAATAGTGCCGATATTCCAACCTGCAACAAGCTTCACGTTTACTTTTACATCAGGTTTAAGCTGCTTGAATTCATAGATCATTTGTTTCAAATCTTCAATGCTGTAAATATCGTGTAGCGGTGGAGGTGAAATAAGATCGACACCCGGGTTGGAATGCCGTGCTCGTGCGATATCGGGTGTGACCTTGACACCCATAAGTTGTCCGCCTTCACCCGGTTTCGCCCCCTGCGCAATCTTGATTTGAATTTCATTTCCTGAAACAAGATATTGCGCCGTTACTCCAAAGCGGCCGGATGCCACCTGCTTTACCGCTGCGGTGATACCCTCGGTAAAGTAATATGGATTCTCACCGCCTTCACCGCTATTGCTTTTGGCGCCGATTTCTTTCATCGCAAGAAAAATATCGCGTTGTGATTCCGCACTTATCGCACCAAACGACATTGCACCTGAGCCGAATGTTTTAAAGATATCCTTTTCCTTTTGCACTGAATCGATGCTTATCGGTTGATCAATGTATTGTAAGGCAAATAAATGACGAATGTTTACCGGTTCATCATTTGCACCAAGGTTAAGATAGTCCCGATATAATGTTCCTGCCTCTTCCCGAGTTTGCGATTCACGGACAAGTTTATGAATAATCTTCGACCGGATGTTGGTCATTGAGTGGCGCTCACCTCGTTCGACTTTATTGTGTTCTTTGTACTGGAATGTTTTGAGCAAATTTTCACCCGAACAGTTGTCAACTCTGTTGAGAATGTCGGATACCAATTCATCGAATCCGATCCCTCCGATTGCACTTCTGTTATTATGGTAAAACATCGAAAGTATTTCTTCGCCAAGTCCTACCGGTGTGAACAATTTCGAACTTTGATAACTCTTTGCGACAGCTATGCCGCATTTCGACATAATTTTCATTAATCCGGTTTCAAACGAAGTGAGTAAATTGCGTTCGTTTTCATCCGCGGTACCCTCCTTATGTTGGCGGGCAATCGAAAGCGAGAGATACGGACACACTGCAGATGCGCCAAACCCGATGAGAGCAGCAACGTGATGTGTTTCACGAATTTCACCCGAGTGAACTATAACCGATATATTCAACCGGAACCCTATTGCATTCAGTGCGTTGACGACTGTCCGTAATGCGATAAGACTGGGGATCGGCGGATGTTCGGGTGATGCGTTCTTATCGGTTATGATGATGTTGGTCGCACCATTATGAGCTGCAGTCCGAGTTTGTTGTTCAAGGTTCCGTAGGGCAAGACGAAAACCGACCGCCCCATGGCGCCGATTGAAAGTTGCATCAAATTCTTTATAAAGTATGCCGTATTTGTTGTTTTCATTTTTGCCTGCCTCTTTGATAAACCGCATCTGACCGAGACTGAGAACCGGACTATCAAGTTCAATACCATGGACCGGCGGTATAAGTTCTTTTGGGGCAAAGATGTTCGGTTTTTTGCCAAGATGAATCGTCAGGTCGGTAACAAACTCCTCGCGTAGATAATCCAGCGGGGGATTGGTTACCTGTGCAAAATTCTGATAGAAGTAATCGAAGAATGATCGAGGTTCCTTCGAGAATACGGCAAGCCGCGCGGTATCGCCCATCGATCCAATAGGTTCTTTTCCATTTGTTACCATCGGGATTAATATTCTCGACATATCTTCCTGTGTGTAGCCGAAAATACCCAAACGTTCTGTTGAAGGGAGCGGCTCATCGGTATGTATATACCCGGGTTTGTACAAACGCGCATCAAACCGAGCTTCATAGTTCTCCTTCGATTTTCCCGGATCTCTGAAATGAACTTTCCCTTTTACAAGATCTACCTTAACACCGGCGCCACCATGTAATGATCCTTTTTTAAAGATTTTAGACTCATTGATCTTAAACGAACCGGCTTCCGACGAAAGGTAAAAATGGTCGCGGGTCATTGCCCACCGACAGGGTCGGAAACCGCTTCGGTCAAGGCGTGCTCCGATGGTGCGGCCGTCGGAATATGTTATGAATGCCGGTCCGTCCCATGGCTCCATTGCCCGGCTCCAGAATTTATAAAAATCGCTTTCCCGTGCTGCCGGAGGAATCATTATTGCAAGAATATCTTCGAGATGCGGGTTGCTTGAGCGGTACATGAGTGCTTCAACCATTTCATTCAAGCTACCCGAATCGCTTATCCCCTCGTTCGTCAATAACTCACCAGGTTGTAAACCGAGATAACGCTCGCGTACTTTTGCCCAGGAACGGTTTCCGGTTATTGTATTTATTTCCCCGTTGTGACCGATTATTCGAAAAGGTTGTACTTTATCCCACGATGTTCGCGTATTAGTGCTGAACCGGCGGTGAAAAAGATTGAAACGGGTTTTGTATTCCGGGTTTTGCAAGTCGGGATAGAAACGGTCAAGTGCATCGGCACGTACGAGTGCTTTATAAACGATGGTTGTCGCCGAAAGCGAAACAAAATAAAACTCTTCTTTAATACCTGCATCAGCAAGCTTCACGCGTGCATGTTGTTTTGCAGTATAGAGCAGTTTATCAAAAGAAGCATCGGTACGAGAATGTGCCGGTCTTTTGATTACCGCGTGTACTATAGACGGCAGTGTGTTACGTGCAACGGCGCCGAGAATATCCATATTGATCGGGACGTCACGGTATTCAAGGATGGATAAACCCATAAATTCAAAGACGTCCTTGAAAATGCCAAGACTCTTACGTTTTCCTTCTGCATTTCGAGAAATAAAGAGCGTAGCGATTGCGACCGAATTTCTATCGTATCCAAATAATTCGAACGGTATATCGGTCATAATGCCTGCGCCGTCACCGGTTACCCGGTCTGCACCGCAAGCGCCACGGTGTTCAACGCACATAAGCGCTTCTAATCCTTCACGCAGATGATGATATGAATAATTACCACGCATACTTGCGATGAATCCTACCCCGCAGCTTCCTTTTTCTTGTAGCATCAAATGGTACTCCTCACCGGTTAAGTATAGTAAAACTTCTAATTTATCATAATATTGACTAATGTCAAGGGGTTGCACTTTCTTTTTCTATTGACTATAATAATATCTATGAAACTTTTCTCATTATTTAAATCCCAACACTATAGGCCGACGTGGGTATACAAAGTCGACGGACGACTCTGGCGTATTCTCTTTTCGCACGGGCGCCTTGTTGCGGGAGAGCACCGGAAGAATGAGGAAAAAGAGGTCACCTTTTTCTGTATCGACAGTCGAAGCGGGGAAGAGATATGGAGTATGAGCAAAAAAGGAGAAGGATGGTGGACAACTACCGAAGGAGTGCACGGCAATAATCTCTATCTCCACGCATTTGCAAAACCCGATCTTCCGCATCCAAAGCATATTACATCGATCGATATGGAAACCGGCCGCGTGCTCTGGGATCACCCCGAATTGACTTTTTTATACGTACGCGGCGATGCGGTTGTTGCTGAAAAACGCGAATTCGAACAAACTCTATGCCATCGCCTTGATCCAATGAGCGGTGAAATTCGGGATACAATATATGATCGTGAAACAATTGAAACTGAGCGGCTCGAAGCGAGAGCAAATGATCCGCACGTTGAGTTGAAATTTCCCGAAATCTATAATCCCGAGTATGCCGACCATAGATTGTTCACTCAATGTATAAGTGCTATTCGGCGTAAAGAGCGGCTTGTCGATCCGTTGGAAGTATTACCGTTTGGAAATCACCTTATCATGTGCTATCATAAACTAAACAGCTCGCAGTCGAACGGTAACACGCCGCTCACCCATGAGCTTATTATCTACGATAGAAACGATTTAAAAGAATTGTACCGTGATGTACTTTTAGACAATGCCTCGGCGCCGGCGCCCGATGGGTTTTTTATTAGAGAAAACATGTTATATTACATCAGAAACAGAAACGAATTGGTAGCAGTATCCCTCCAGGAATCACCATGATTATAAAGACAGATACCATACGCCTTAAAACAAAAGGCAATACAGACATAATCGATATTACCGACAAGGTACAGAAAATAATTGATAAGCACTTAATTCCGACCGGTCAGGTGCTCATTTTCGTCCCCGGTTCGACCGGCGGTTTGACTACCGTCGAATACGAACCCGGTCTCATTCAAGATCTTCCCGAGGCATATGAACGCATTGCCCCGACCGGGAGAACGTATCACCACGATGCGACGTGGGGCGACGGAAACGGTTACGCACATGTACGTGCATCGCTAACCGGACCCTCGCTCACCGTACCGGTGGAGAACGGTAAAATGACGCTCGGTACGTGGCAACAGATCATTTTTCTCGATTTTGATAATCGTTCGCGGAGCAGAGAGATTGTCGTACAGGTCTCAGGCGTGTCGGAATAATAGTCGTTACCTTGCCCGTTAAACATTTTAAGGAGATATTATATGCTCACCGATACTGAAAAAATCATTTTTATACTGCTTGCAGCAACGTCTTTATATATAGCATATATCCATTTTAATAGAATGTTTCGCATCATTGATCGCGGCGCCGGTGAATTACGATATCGCGAACTTCCGGGGCGGATATTGACAGGTATTGCAGCGCTTTTTAATCAAGGAAATATCCTGCGCGACCGACCGGCAACATCGCTCTTTCATTATGCTGTTGCGTGGGGATTTATATTATATGTACTTGTCAATATCGTCGATGTATTTGAGGGGTACATAGCCGGTTTCCATTTTTTAGGCGATACGATTGCACACAATATTTACCTGCTGATTGCGGATATACTAACACTGGGCGTACTGATCGGAATTATTTATCTGATCGTTAGGAGATTTATTGCGAAAGCGCCTGCATTACAAATACGAGAGAACGTAAAAATTATGCCGGAGGCGATAAAAGGTATTCCGAAGGATTCTCTCATTGTCGGTGGATTTATTTTTGTGCACGTCGGATTTCGGCTATGCGGGGTTTCGTTTCTGGCGGCGCAGGAGGGAGGAGATGTCTGGCAGCCGGTGGCGAGTAGTGTTGCGCATGTATGGTATGCATTTTCTTTTTCTCAGGAAGCGCTCGTTGCCGGATGGCATGTGAGCTGGTGGATCGCTCTTGGATCGATACTCGCCTTTATTCCATATTTTCCGTATAGCAAACATGCTCATCTTTTCATGGGACCGCTCAATTTCATGGTGAAAGAAAGAGGGAAAGACAGAGCGGCATTAAAACCTATCGACTTTGAGGATGAATCGGTCGAGCAATACGGCGTTGCCCGTTTATCGGATCTTGAACAGCATCATATTCTCGATGCTTATGCGTGTATTATGTGCAACCGTTGCCAGGATGCATGCCCTGCATACGTGACCGGGAAAGAGCTGTCACCCTCGGCTCTTGAAATCAACAAACGATACTATGTCCGATCCAATGCAAAGAAACTTACGACCGGTGAAAATGGAGATGATCTCCCGCTTCTCGAGTATGCGATCAGTGAAGACGCCGTCTGGGCATGTACGACATGCGGCGCTTGTGTGGATATATGTCCGGTGGCAAACGAACCCATGGTTGATATAGTTCATATGCGGCGCAATCAGGTTATGATGGAAAGTGCGTTTCCGGCAGAATTTAAAAATACATTCCAGAATCTCGAACGAAACTATACCCCGTGGGCATTCAGTCATGCCGATCGGGCGAAATGGGCGGAAGGTCTCGACATACCGACCGTTAAGGATAATCCCGATTTCGAATATCTCTACTGGGTCGGATGCGCCGGTTCCTACGATAACCGGTATAAAAAAGTATCGCGCGCGTTTACTGCATTGTTGAAAATGGCGGGCGTCAACTTCGCAATTTTGGGTGACGAGGAAAAATGCAATGGAGACACTGCACGGCGGCTCGGCAATGAATATCTTGCCAATATGATGATGTTGGAAAATGTTGAAATATTAAACGGTTATAATGTTAAGAAAATTATTACAACATGTCCGCATTGCTTTAATATCTTCGGCAAAGAATATCCTGATTTTAACGGAAAATATGAGGTTATCCATCATTCCGATTTTCTTATGGAATTAATCAAAGCCGGGAAGCTGCGGGTTTCGAAAGAACAACAAAAAAAGATTACCTATCACGACTCGTGTTATCTCGGAAGGTATAATTCCGTCTATGATTCACCGCGTGATGTAATCAAGTCGATCGGGGGTGTGAACTATGCCGAGATGAATAGAATACGAGACAAGGGATTTTGCTGCGGCGCCGGAGGTGGCAGAATGTGGATGGAGGAAACGGTCGGTAAACGGGTTAATGTAGACAGAACCGAAGAGGCGCTTTCGCTGAAACCGGACGTGATCGGAACCGCATGTCCTTTTTGCATGACTATGATGACCGACGGCGTGAAATCCAAAGAAAAAGACGAAGATGTTGCAGTGAAAGATATTGCCGAATTGCTTCTTGAAGCTATGGAGGATGATGGACAAACGTAACAATACAGGATTTCTAATAGACTATTCCACTGTCGGGTCAATATCCTCAACAATCTGCTGTATTGGATCCACATCGACATCCGGCGTCGGCTCGAATGTGTTGAGGAGCGCTTGTACCTGTAGGACCAATTTCTTCTTTTCATATCGCGGTGCAAATATCGAACCGTCCAGCATATAAATTCTTTCGGTCTCTTCGTCATAAAATGTATAGTTAATGAACGGTCCGCCGCCGCTAAAATCGCTAAACCGCCATAAACCTCTTACTTTAATGCCGTATCGATCTTTAAAATTGGTCTCTTGTATTTCATGATATTCCGGCGCGATGCGTACGTATGCTTTATCATCCATCGTCCGGTAAAATTGTTGCGTCAGGTTATCGCGCGTTTCTCGAATAAATTGCGGAGTAATCTGATGCGGCCCGCCATTTTCAATCCAGTGCACAAATATCCATCGTTCCATATCGGGAGGGGTGGCGCGCCGGAGCCATACGAAATTTTGTTCGGGACTATTGATAGCAAGATAATAGTCGTGCTGAACGAACATTGTCCAATGATAATCCTCGAGAAATTTTTCACTTAGTTCGGCTTTTGCGTACCGACGTTCACGGGTTACATTTTCAATCTCGCGGCGGAGTGTAAAATTATGGAAATGATAAAATAGCCGGTCGGCGTGATGCATAATGTTGTTATATATGCTTTCTAATGTGGGACCGGTCAGATACATAATCATTTGACCGCGTGCATTGCTATGATATCTGTTTATCATAAATTCCTCTTCCGTCATCACAATCTCCTGGACTCTTTCACTGAGCGCCGCGTTCATATATTGAGCGGTTGTGCCCGTACCATCGAGTGGAGCAACTATTAATACATTCTTTTGTCGCCGGTAGCGCGAGAAATTTTGTATATCTTCACGATATAACGTGAATAGAGGTTCCGGCTGCGGGGTAGTGATTTCACGACCGAGCGCTTCACGTAGCACCGGTTCGAGAACGACATAATCGCTTGAGTCTGCAAACACTATGATTTCATACATATCTCCTTCGGCGCGCAACTGAACATCGCCCCAATTGATCATCCTGACGGCGACATACGCGACTATCGCAACGACTATTATAAATATTAACGGTGTAAACCGGTTTTGTTCACTTTTCATTTTTCTTTGTCTCATCGCCAAACCTCCTCCGGCAATCGGTTCATTTTTTTGATCCATTAAAATTATAACAATTATTTTTATCTAAAGGTTACCGAATCATATAGATGTCGATATGCGGCAGAAATAGCGTATATCCTATCCAGAGTACGGTCGCAACGCTTACCGGGATTGCAATATTGTCAAGAAAACCGGACGCTGCTTCCGCAACGGCGCCGATCGCCGCCGCTATAAATCCGATCAGGTACTCTGATATTTCGTAATTATATTTCGGTGTTACCAGTACCACAATACAAGCTGCAATAAAAAAAGCAAGACTTCCTTCGAATGATTTATCGAAAAATTTGCGTTTTCCGTATAATTTCCCAAAGATAGCCGCGGCGCCGTCTGCGAATGTCAATGTCACCAATCCAATTATCGCTAACAATTTTGGAAAGATGACGATGCATATCGCGGCGGATATTAATACGAAAGTTGCTCCGTTAAGTCTCAGATTGTTTTGATCGCGCTCACTGTTGCGGAGCAGAAAGCCGAAAAATGTATTAAATAATCTTGCAGTCGGTTGATGATAATACCGTAGTATATCGACAATAATGAATGCCGCGGTGAGTGGAATTAAAATTGTTAGCGCAGTCGATTTCGGTATAAAATAATATATTACCGGAATTGCAAGATTTGTTAAATGAAAAAGTTTTCGCGGAATCTCCGCTCTGAATGAGGGGTTATGAACATCCTGCATATCTTATTTTCTATTACTTCGTTTATTTTTTTTCCTATTGTTTGTTGTCTTCCCCTCACTGTTTTCAACTTTTTCATCGTCCTCTATTTGCCGATCCGACTGTGCGGAAGTCTTCCGGCTATCTCCATCGGAATCGGCGGCAGTCTCTTTTGTATTATCTTGTGTCTTTTTCTTGGAATGCTTACGAAGTTTTTCGACTGCCGCCTCGAGCGCTTCTTTTTCCGCTTCCTCACCGTTCTTTTTGGATTTGACCGGCGGCAACTCTTCACCCCGTATGATCATATCGATCTCAGTGGCGTCAAGTATCTCACGTTCAAGCAATACAATTGATAGCCGGTGCAATATATCGATGTTTTCGCGGAGTATTTTCTCTGCGCGTTTCTCGGCTTTGATGATAATCGATCTGACCTCTTTATCGATTTCTATGGCTGTTTGTTCGCTGAAGCTTCGTCCTTGCGCCATCTGTCTTCCGATAAATATCTCTTCGCTGTTCTGACCGTAATTTAAAGGACCGAGCTTCTCACTCATTCCCCATTCACACACCATCTTACGCGCAAGCTGCGTCGATCGTTCAATGTCGTTCGATGCACCGGTCGTAAATTTATCAAACACGATTTTCTCTGCCACGCGACCGCCGAGTGCATAGGTAATCATCGCTTCGAGATATTCACGGGGGTATGTATGTTTCTCGTCAATCGGTAAATAGGTGGTGACGCCGAGCGCCCGTCCGCGTGGAATAATAGTGACCTTATGAACAGGATCGGCTTCAGGAATCATACGTGCAACGAGCACATGACCTATTTCGTGATATGCGGTTGTCTTTTTTTCGGCATCCGATATAATCATACTTTTTCGCTCCGTACCCATCATCACCTTGTCTTTCGCATCTTCGAAGTCGAGCATAGTAACAACGTTGCTGTTTCTGCGTGCAGCAAGGAGTGCTGCCTCGTTAACAAGGTTTGCCAGATCGGCGCCTGCAAGTCCTGGTGTTCCTTTCGCAAGCGTTTCAAGATCGACATCTTCAGACAATGGTATATTACGGGTATGAACCCGGAGTATACCCTCCCGACCTTTCACATCTGGTCGATCGACAACAACCTGACGATCGAATCTACCGGGTCTCAGGAGCGCCGGATCGAGTACGTCCGGCCGGTTTGTTGCTGCGATGATAATGACGCCGAGATTTTGCTCGAATCCGTCCATTTCAACGAGAAGCTGGTTAAGCGTTTGTTCGCGCTCATCGTGCCCGCCGCCGAGTCCTGCACCGCGTTGTCTGCCAACAGCATCGATCTCATCGATAAATACTATACAGGGTGCGCTCTTTTTGGCATTTTCAAACAGGTCGCGCACACGGCTCGCTCCGACGCCGACAAACATCTCGACGAAATCCGCTCCACTGATAGAGAAAAATGGTACGCCGGCTTCGCCTGCAACCGCGCGTGCAAGAAGCGTCTTTCCGGTTCCCGGAGGACCAAGTAAAAGTACACCGCGGGGTATTTTACCGCCAAGCCGCTGAAATTTTCCCGGATCGCGAAGGAAATCGATTATTTCATATAATTCAACCTTTGCCTCTTCGGCGCCGGCAACATCGTTAAAGTTGAGTTTAGGCGCTCCCTCATTCAACATCTTAGCGTTGCTTTTACCGAATGAGAATAGTCCACGAGGTCCCCCCGCACCGCCGCTCTGCATACGTCTCATTATAATAATCCAGATGGCGATCAACAAAATCCAGGGTAATGCCGAAAGCAGTGCGGTAAGCCAGGCGCGGTCTTCTTTCACTATGCTAAAATCGATGTTGCGTCTCACCCATTCATCGATAATGGAATCGTCTATGTTGGTGTAGGGGAGTGTCACTACGAATTTTTCACCGACCACCCGGGTGCCGGCCGGTGTTGTCATTTCTTCTGACGAGCGTAATGTGCCGTGAAAATCAAAGTCGTTCGAACCGGTCTTTTTTATCGTAGCGCTCTTAATTTTATTTTCGTTTAATAGAGTGAGATATTGGTTAAACGTAACTTTGTGCCGGCCGGCGTCGTCATCACGGAATAAAGACATTATCACGAACACGGCGATAATGATCAACGACCAGCTTAATACGACGCGCAGAACCCGTTTCCAATTGAATTCTTCAGGTTCTTTTTTATCCTTGTCGTCTCGTTTATCTTTATTTTGTTTATCTTTATTAAACGGTGAATTGAAGAAATTCTTTGATCCGTCGTTTTTATTGAAAAATTTATTGTGCAATTGATTGTTCAATGTGTTTCTCCTTTCAGTCCTCTCCGGTAGTAGAAGCATTCCCGTCCGATGACGGGTCAAGTACATAAATAGATCTTAAGTTACGCCACTTTTGAGCATAATCGAGTCCGTAACCGATAACAAATTCTGTCGGAATTTCAAAGCCGACATACTCAAGCGGGAAATCTACCTTTGCCGCCGCTTTTTTGTATAACAGAGTAACAACGCTGAATGAACGAGGGTTCTGTTGTATTATAAGATCGCGAATGTATGCAATTGAAAGACCCGAATCCACAACGTCTTCAACGATAATGATATCACGACCTTTCACTTCACAGTTTAAATCTTTTAACATTGTTACATTACCGCTGCTTATTTTTGCATCGCCATAGCTGCTGAGTTTGAAAAAGTCGATTTCGCAGTCAATTGTAATCTCGCGTATCAAATCCGACATAAAAATAAACGATCCGTTCAATATACCTATAAAAATGGGTACGCGGTCCTGAAAATCCCGATTCAGCTTATCTGCAAGTTCGGAGATTCGTTTCCGGATCTCCTGCTCGGTTATAAAGATTTTGAAAACTTCTTCGTTATTAACGACGATGTTATCTTTTTGCATGTGGAATATATTCAATTTTTAATATGAGCTGTGTTTTTTCTGTAACTTTGAATCTGTCATCGAGTTGTACTCCGCACACCCACACTATATCATCCTGTGTAGTAAGCAATGGAATACGGTGTTTATACGATCGCGGTACTTTCATGTCGATAAAAATGTCGCTTACCTTTTTCAATGTTTGCATTCCCAGCGGCTGCATCCGGTCGCCTTCCTTCCAGAAGCGCAGTATAAGCGGTTTCGTTATCTTACCGGCATCGATGTATTCGACATATTTATTTTTATCGAACAATACCTGTTCGGGTGATATAAACAAACTCCTGACAGTAAAATGCTTAAAACTATATTCTTCGTTTAATTCTATTGATGTTATAAATTTTTCGGGATCCGTATTTTCAAGAAATCTGACACCCGATGATTCGCTTTCCACTCTGTAATCCGGCGTTAGCATAACCGAAGCGCCTGCGGGTGATTCGACCAGGCGTTGGATCCTTTCTGTTATTTCAAACGATACGGGATAACCGGTGACCCTGCTTGCCGTATCACGAATCACATAGTTTGCAAGTACAGGATGAAGCGATTTCAGTGCTTTCTTTTCAATGAAATATTCCTCTTCGCCGGTTTTTTTTACCATACCGGCGCTTTGTTTTTTCGCTTCCTGACGAACGTAGTCATCGATTGTGCGAACTATTTCACTTGTTCGATTAATTGAAGATGCTACGTTTTCCCGTAATTTCTTATGTATTAACGGAAACACCTCGTTTCTGACTATGTTTCTTGCATACCGGTCGGATAGATTTGATGAATCTATCCGGAAGGGTATACCTTCGATCCGAGCAAAGTTTTCGATCTCCTTTCGAGGAATATCGATAAGCGGTCTGATTATCGAATCCCGTTTCGGAGGAATTCCACCGAGACCTTCCGGCCCGGCGCCGCGCAATAAGTTAAGAAATACAGTCTCGGCATTATCGTCGGCTGTATGACCTGTTGCGATCAGATCGAATCCGTGTATTTGCCGCATTTTCTCAAAAAAAGAGTAGCGTATATTTCGCGCCCGTTCCTGGAACGAACCCGTTGTATCTTCCACCGGATCGTCCGGTTTAATATTTTTTACATATACCGGTAATCCTTTTTCCGCTGCAATGGTGCGTACCAATTGTTCGTCACCGTCCGAATCCGCACCCCGTAAACCGTAATTCACGTGCGCCATCCCCAGGGATAAATCGAATTCTTCTTTCAATGCAAGGAGGATTTCGATCAATGCCATTGAGTCGGCGCCGCCGCTAACGGCTGCAATTATTTTTGCATTTTTTCCGAAAAGCTTTTCCCGGGCGATACACTCTTTAACTACCTGGAAAATGTCATAGTTCTCTTTGTGCATGCGACGGTTAAATAATTATATCCTAATAATATAGAGAATAATGGGTAGATATTCAATAAATAGAAATTTAATCCGGCTTTTTTTATTGAAATTGCATGGAAATCCATATTTTTGTATATTAGATATCTTTAGTTTGTTATTTTATGGGCAGGTGTCCAATCCAAAAATAGCAGGGGTCCCGCAGTCATAACCACGTCATGGTTGCGGGGTGTTTCTATAGGTAATGTCACAATTGTGGAGGGCAGAGATCATTGAACGCTCTTGGTATACAGTTAGCAGTCGAACTCTTCGATTGTGATGAGAATATTCTGAATGATCACAGACTTCTCGAACAATCTCTTGTTGAAGCGGCTACAAATGCCGGCGCTACGGTTGTAAATAGCGTATTCCATCAATTTAATCCATACGGTATAAGCGGTGCAGTCATTATTGCTGAATCACACATTGCCATACATACATGGCCTGAGTACCGCTATGCTGCGCTGGATATTTTTACCTGCGGGACCGACATAGATCCCAACGGCATAGCCGAAGAGGTGCAATATGTTTTGAGCGCCGACCGGATGCATGTTTCACGCATCCTGCGCGGCGTTACCGTTGGAGAACAGGAACGGAGCTATGCACAAACGCCGACGTAACTGACATGCAAGGATCAATCAGATATGAGGGTGGCTCCATTTATCTTGAAGAGGTTGGCCCGGAACATACGATCGTTCGATACGAATTAAAAAAGCTGCTGTACAGTAGGCAAACTCCATATCAGCGTGTAGAGATAGCCGATTCGTACGATTACGGCAGAATGTTGATTCTCGACGGCTGCGTAAACGTAAGCGAGCGGGATGAAGCAAATTATCATGAAATGATAGCGCATGTGCCGGCGCTGCTGTACCCTCACCCCGAATCGGTTCTCGTAGTCGGAGGCGGCGACGGCGGGACGGTGCGCGAATTGTTAAAACACGACGGCATGCGGCGCATCGATGTTGTAGAGATAGACGCCGAGGTGGTTGCCGCTTGTAAACGGTTTTTCCCGTCGCTCGCTTCAAGTTTTGACGATCCGCGGGTGCATGTGTATAATGAAGACGGCACGGAATTCGTGCAACGAGCTCAATCCTCGAAGTATTCGGTGGTAATTGTCGATTCATCCGACCCGATCGGACCTGCCGAGGGACTCTTTACCCGCGATTTTTATCAATCCTGCCATCGTATCCTCGATGATAACGGAATCGTTGTTGCGCAATCCGAATCGCCGTATGTGTATCCCGGTATTCTTAAACAGGTATACGATTTGTTCAATGAAATTTTTAATGCTGTTTATCCTTATCACATTTCCGTCCCGACGTATCCTTCCGGACAGATTTATATGATGATGGGATTAAAGGATGCAGGGGACACTGAGCAATTTGTGGACTCGCAGGTTCAAAATTTCTTTTCAAACCACAAAGCTGGGTTGAAGTACCTGACTCCAGATATCCTAAAAGGAATATTTCAGCTTCCGGGAGATGTAAGGAAGGTTTTGCGGGGTTGAGATAGATTATTGACGAGCATTTGATTGTACCGGAGGAGGGACTTGAACCCCCGACACGTGGATTATGATTCCACTGCTCTAACCACCTGAGCTACTCCGGCATTTGTTAAGAAACAACAATATACGCGTAAATTCCATTAAAATCAATAATAACGGATTTGAAGTTGTCATACGGTTTTGCTATTATGTAACTTCATAATCTTTATATCACTTTATGTATTGGAATAATTAAACGCATGCCGGTTGCCGTAAAACCTGAACAATGGGTGTTGAACCCGCCGAAAGTTGGATCGTTGGATGAATCTTTCAGACGGTGCAAGCATATAGCGAGGAAGCATTATGAGAACTTTCCTGTCGGATCGATTCTTATCCCGCGTCATTTGCAGCCGTATGTGTTTGCAGTGTATGCGTTTGCCCGTACCGCCGACGATTTTGCCGATGAACCCGGCTACTCCGACGCAGAACGCATACTTTATCTGAACGAGTGGGAAGAGCTTTTCCTCCGGTCGCTTGAGAGCCGTACGCGACATCCGATTATGTGGGCGGTGGCGGAAACCATCCGTTCGAAGGATCTTCCCGTGCAGTTATTTCAGGATTTGCTTTCGGCCTTTCGCCAGGATGTAACGGTCAAACGGTATAATACATTTAACGAAGTAATGGATTATTGCCGTCGTTCGGCTAATCCGATCGGCCGTTTGATGTTGATGATCTTCGGTTATCGTGATTCGAAGTTGTTTCGCTATTCTGATGCAATTTGCACGGGATTACAGCTCACTAATTTCTGGCAGGATGTTTCAATCGATATCAAAAAGAACAGGATTTATTTTCCGGATGACGATATGTTCTCATACGGGGTAAGTGAACTCGAACTAACCCGGAATAGAAGCAGCCGATCGCTCAGGAACCTTGTCCGATTTGAGGTGGAACGGACCGATGCGCTGTTCAAAATGGGGAAGCCGCTGCTTAAATATCTTCGAGGACGATTTAAGTATGAAATCAAATGTGTGCTTATCGGAGGTAAAGCTATTCTCCGAAAAATCGAGAAGAATGATTACGACGTCCTGAAGACACGTCCGAAATTGGCATTCCGGGATGCTCCATCGTTGCTATATAAATTTTTACTAAAGTGATCATCGAAGGTCCTATGTCCGCCGAAACTGCAAGCGTAATAACAAAAAAAAGCCGTTCAAGTTTTTACTATTCTTTTAATCTTCTTCCCAGAGAACAGCGGGATGCCATTTATACCGTGTATGCATTTTGCAAGATGACGGACGACATTGTCGATGAAAACGACGGAAGCATAGAGGTTAAGGAATTGCAGCTAACGAAGTGGCGCCGGGAACTGGAAAGATCTGTAAACGGGGGTTCGTCTTATCCGCTGCTCAATCAATTGAGCCGTACGGCTAAAAATTTTCAGATACCTGTCGAGCATTTCTCCGAACTGATTAAAGGCGTCGAAATGGATTTGAATAAAAACCGGTATTCTACCTTTGACGAATTATATACCTATTGCTATCGCGTTGCTTCTACGGTCGGTTTAATGTGCGCCGAGATTTTCAGCTACACTAAAGAACATACTAAACAATATGCGGTCGATCTCGGTATTGCACTGCAGCTTACCAACATTATGCGGGATGTGAAGTCGGATCTTAAACTCGACCGTATTTATATTCCACAGGAAGATATGAAGCGTTTCGATTACTCCGAAAAAGATTTACGGGAGCATATTTATGATGAACGTTTTATCGGTCTTATGCGGCGCCAGGCGGAGCGGGCACGATCGTTTTATTCGTCTGCCAACGATCATCTTGCCCGCGAAGATAGGAAACACTTTTTTGCCGCGCGCATTATGGAAAAGATTTACTATTCGACCCTCCGGAAAATCGAACAAAATAATTTCAATGTATTCGGGAATAAAATCCGTATCAATCGCGCCCGCCAGCTTCTCATTGCATTACAGATATGGTTCAGTCACAGGGTATTGTCCGTTCGATGAAAAAAATTATCATCGTTGGCAGCGGATTTAGCGGACTTGCCGCTGCGGTTAAGCTCTCATCCGCCGGTTACGAAGTAACGGTTCTCGAACAGCGGTCCCGACCCGGTGGAAGAACGTACTCTTTCCGCGAAAATCAATCCGGCGATATTCTTGATAACGGCCAGCACATACTGCTTGATTGTTATACACATACTCTTACGTTTACAGCTATTATCGGGTCACAAGAGAATATTCATACGGAACCGGATTTGAATCTTACATTCGCCCATCCGAAGTGGGGCACGGCGAACCTGCACGTCTCGCGAAAAGTAAACCCACGCGCGGCATTGATCGGGGGACTTGCCGGGTATTCTTTTCTATCTTTCACCGACAGACTCAAATTGCTGAAAATCGGGCATCAGCTTTATAACGCCGATGAAATGTATCTGAAAAAGATATCCCGCTTGACCGTAGAAGAATGGCTTCGCGAAACAAAACAAAGTGAGAAGTTGAAAAAGTGTTTCTGGTATCCGCTTGCTATATCGGTTATGAATGAATCGACCACATTTGCATCGGCAGAGGTGTTCGTACGGACAATGAAGATCGGCGTGTTCGGTGCGAAGGGACCTGCAAATATTATGACACCGCTTCGCGGATTGAGCGATGTATTTATTAATCCTGCGGTTAAATTTATTTTGAATAATGGAGGGCAAATCGATTTTCACAACCGGGTTGTGGGTTTACAGCAGGAGGGGAATGTTGTAAAAAGATTGTGGTTGCATGGGGGAGATGAAGTTACGGGCGATGCGTATATTCTTACGGGACAGCCGGTACACATCAATGCACTGCTCGAAGACGCCGGAATCCATTTTCCGAATAATACATCGTACGTTCCCATCATTACCTCCAATATATGGTTCGATAAGGAGGTCGATATTCCTCTGCGTACTGGAATGATCGATACTGCATTTCACTGGGTTTTTAAAAAAGATCGTTCGTTTGCCGGTTCGGACGGGCCAGGTTATGTATCGCTTGTTATGAGCGGGGCGCGCGATTATGCCGGGATGGATCAGGAGAAGTTAACGAATCTCGCTTTGGAGGAACTTCGAGCTTGTTTTCCATCTCTGCGGGATGCGAATGTCAAATATTCGCGTGTTATAAAGGAACGACGGGCAACGGTATCGATAACACCCGAGTTTCAAAAACAACGTCCGGGAAACAAAACAATGTTTAAGAATTTATTAATAGCAGGCGACTGGACGCAAACACAATTGCCGGCAACAATCGAGGGAGCGATAATGAGTGGATTTGCTGCAGCGGAGATGGTAATGGATGTGGTTACAAAAAAACATTGAGATTAGTTTTTTTTTCTCCTGCTTTTTGTAATATATGTAGATAAATTGAAATCATTTTTATATACAAATGCTTTTTAAAAAGCTGTTTCAACAAATCCTCGGCAACTGCTCGCCCGCCAGCATATCCACTACTCGATTCCCGCCGATCGATGTTTTAAGCAACACGTATCCGTAATGGTCATCAACCACTTCACCGATAACGCGTGCTTCTTTTCCCTGTGGATTTTTGTGCATCGCTATTACAATGTCTTCTGCTTCATCGGCGGGAACGACGGCTAATAATTTCCCTTCGTTTGCAACGTAAAGCGGATCGAGTCCGAGAATCTCGCACGCAGCTTTAACGGTTTCTGAAACAGGTATGTCTGATTCGTTGAGTGCGATGCCTTTCTTTGATGTTTGCGCTAATTCATTGAGTGAGCTTGACAAACCGCCGCGGGTGGGATCGCGCATCCAGCGGATGTTTTTACTGACGGTCAACATGTCCTGAACAAGATGATTTAACGGCGCCGTGTCGCTCGTTATTGCGGTTTCAAATTCTAATCCTTCCCGGATTGACATGATGGCGATGCCGTGTTCACCGATTGGACCGTTAACGATAATTTTGTCTCCCGGTTGAACACGTCCCGGGTGCATCTCTATTCCTTCGTCGATTACACCGATCCCCGACGTGTTTATGAAAATTTTATCCCCTTTTCCTTTTTCAACGACTTTTGTGTCGCCGGTAACAAGCTGAACACCGGCGCGTTCACAGGCATTCTTCATATCCGAAACAACACGTTCGAGTTCATCCATCGGCATACCCTCTTCGAGGATGACGCCTGCGCTGATATATAAAGGGCGGGCGCCGCCGACGGCAAGGTCGTTCACAGTGCCGTGCACTGCAACATCGCCGATACTGCCTCCCGGAAAAAAAATAGGATTAACAACATACGAGTCGGTTGTAAATGCTATACGCGTCCCGTTAATATTCATAACCGCCTGGTCGCCAAGCGGCGCGAGAAATTCATTGGTAAATGCAGGTAAAAACATCTTGCTGATAAGTTCGGCTGAGAGCTTCCCTCCGCTGCCGTGACCGAGTAAAATTTTGGTTTTATTCATACGGGCTATCCAACTCCCTGACGATACCGTCCATAATTATAATACGCAGCACACGCTCCTTCGGACGAAACCATTGTTGCGCCGAGCGGCGTCATTGGAGTGCATTCTTTACCGAATGCCGGGCACTCGTGCGGTTTTTTTACACCTTGCAGTACAAGGCCGCTGATACAGATCTCGGATTCTTGTGAGTGAATGTTCGAAATCCCCGGGAATACTTCTTCTGCGTCATAGGCGGCGAATTCATCTTTTAGCATGTACCCGCTGTTGGGAACGATCCCGATCCCGCGCCAGGCACGATCGCCTATTTTAAAGACTTTAAAAATAGTCTCCTGAGCGGGAATATTTCCTTCCCGGGTTACCGCGCGGGTGTATTGGTTTTCCACTTCGTATCTGCCTTCTTCGAGCTGTTTGATCAGCATATAAATTCCCTGCAATAAGTCGAGCGGCTCGAAACCGGTGACTACCATCGGAACCTGGTATTGCTTCGCCATTGGCTCATAATCTTTGTATCCCATTACCGCACACACATGTCCGGCGGCAACGAATCCCTGTACGCTGTTAAACGGTGAGTCGAGCACCGCTTCCATTGCAGGAGGAACGAGGACGTGTGAAACCAATATTGAAAAGTTATTCAGCCCGAGTTGTTTTGCTTGCCAGACTGCCATTGCATTGGCGGGAGCTGTGGTTTCAAAACCGACCGCAAAGAAGACCACTTTTTTATCGGGATGTTTTTGTGCGAGTTTTACGGCATCGAGCGGAGAATAGACGATGCGGACATTACCACCGTCTGCTTTTACGGAGAATAGATCTTTATGTGAACCGGGAACCCGCAGCATATCGCCGAATGATGTAAAAATAACATCCGGTTGTGATGCAATCTCAAGCGCTTTATCGATCATTTCAAGCGGCGTCACACAAACAGGACAGCCCGGTCCGTGGATCAGGGTTATGTTTTCCGGCAGCAGTTGGTCGATGCCGGTTTTAACGATTGTGTGCGTTTGTCCGCCGCACACTTCCATAATCGCCCACTTTTTGGTCGTGATTTTGTGGATTTTCCGGGCTTCTTTTTTGATCAAGTCGGCGTCGCGATATTCGTCTATATATTTCATTCCACATCCTCTCCGCCAAGTTCTTCGCCTAACGCTCCGATTTGTTTCAGATATGAGAGCGTTTCCATAGCTTCTTCCTCGTTGAGTTTGCTGATGCCAAAGCCGACATGAACCACCGTATAATCCCCGACCCGACAATCGGGAATATATTCGAGACAAACCGATTTTACCACACCGCCAAAATCGACTTTCCCCATCTTTAGTCCGTTCTCTTCGTATGTTTCGGTTATTTTACCTGGAATACCTAAGCACATAGTTTCTCCGTTTTTTGTTATGTGTTTTGAGTTTGCAGCTTTCAGTTTCAAGCTTTAGCGTAATGTAATGTATATCTACAACCGTACACTGCAAACAGTAAACAGTAAACTGTAAATAAAAAACTATTGACCATTCACTAATTAACTATTAACTGCTTTATTCATCGCAACAACCGCCTGTCCCAACGAAAGCCCGCCGTCATTCGGCGGTACACGGGAGTGTGTGTGTACATTCATACCGCGTTGCGACAACAGCGCAACTGATTTCTCGAGCAATAGTACATTTTGAAAGACACCTCCGCTTAGTATAACATCTTGCAATCCTGTTTCTTTTCCGACTCGTTCCGACGTATCGGAAATAATCAAAGCCATCGTATTATGGAATTTCTGAGAGATTGCTGATACCGGGATTTCCTGCTGAAGATCATCCACGATATTTTTTACTATTCCCTGCCATTTGATTTTCCAGGGAGTTGCGGCTGTATCAATGTCATAATCATAATACATTGATATATGCTCATCGGCAAGCATTTGTAACTCGATCGCTGCTTGCGCTTCGTAGTTTATAGTTTGTTTGATTCCACAAAGTGCGGCAATTCCATCAAACAACCTGCCGGCGGCAGAAGTAACCGGTGTATTCAGTTTCTGTCGGATCATTTTTTCAATAACCGGCAATGCATTCATTGTCTGTAATGATCTAATAAAGGGAATATCAATATTTATATAGTCGTTTCCAAAAGTGTTATAGAGCAGGGAGAATGCGATTCGCCAGGGTTCTCTTATTGCTTGCTCTCCCCCTGCGAGCGGGATATGGTCGAAATGAGCAATGCGATTGTATCCGGCCGGAGTTGCTGTCATAATCTCGCCGCCCCAGATTGTTCCGTCTGGCCCGTATCCGGTTCCGTCAAATGATACTCCAATAACTTCACCGGATAAATTGTTTTCAGCC
Source organism: Ignavibacteriales bacterium (assembly GCA_003567775.1). GTDB lineage: Bacteria > Bacteroidota > Ignavibacteria > T3Sed10-11 > T3Sed10-11 > T3Sed10-11. The sequence continues at coordinate 22,970 of PWYR01000048.1, forward strand.
ATACAACTTACAATGTGTGCGTGATGATGCTGTACCGGTATTTTTAGGGGGATATCGCTTTCGATAGCGTATTTTGTAGATAAGTACTCCGGGTGCATATCATATGCGAGAACTTCCGGAGTAATGTTAAATAAATTTTTAAAGTGTTCGATGCCTTCGGTAAACGATCGTAGTGTTTCGTAATTTTCGAGATCGCCGATGTGATGACTTAGAAAAGCAAATTCATTCTTCATATAACAGAACGTATTTTTTAGGTGTCCGCCGACGGCGATAACCGGTTGTTTTGTGTGAATATTCAATTTTACGGGATAAGGGACATAGCCGCGTGAACGGCGCAGCATTGTTTGCCGGTTGTTCAGGACCGCACCGACGCTGTCGTCGCAGCGCATGTGAATGTCTCGATTATGAACGAGAAAATAGTCTGCTATCGTACTCAGCCGTTCGAATGCATCCCGATCTTTATATGCTATCGGTTCTTCGCTGATGTTAGCGCTCGTCATAACTAATGGCATAGCCGCATCGTTGAGCAGAATGTGATGAAGCGGCGTGTATGGAAGCATTACTCCTAAATATTTATTGTTTGGGGCAACTTCATTGCCTACCGGAGAATTATCTTTTCTACGAACAAGAACGATGGGGCGATTGATCGATTGGATGAATGATATCTCCTGCCGATTTGGTTCGCATAGTCGATCGAGCCAGGTGATATCCGGTATCATTATGGCAAATGGTTTTTCGATGCGTCTTTTTCGTTTGCGTAATTGTCCAACCGCTTCATTGTTTGTTGCATCGCACGCAAGATGGTAGCCGCCGAGTCCTTTAAGGGCAATTATCTTCCCGGCTTTGAGTAGTGTAGTTGTATGACGAACTACATCATCGGCAACGACTATGTTTTGATGGATGTCTGATAAAGTTACCGTCGGTCCGCACACGGGACAGGCATTCGGTTGTGCGTGAAATCTGCGATTTGCCGGATCGTTATATTCCCGTTTGCAATCGGAGCACATCGGAAAGATCGACATCGTGGTATTCGGACGATCATAAGGGATATCCTGTATGATAGTAAATCGAGGTCCGCAGTTCGTACAATTAATAAAAGGATACCTATAGCGACGATCGTTCGGATCGAATAACTCGTGTAGACAATCATCGCACACGGCTACGTCGGGGGAGATGAGGGTGAAGCGTTCATCGCTGCCGTTGCTCGCTTTAATGATAAAATCATTGAATCCTTTGTAATCGATCTCTTGCGATTCTACTTTATCTATCAGTGCAAGGGGAGGGGATGATCGGTTGATTGCATGAATGAATAATTGCATGGATGTGTGATCGCCTTCCGCTTCAATCTCTACGCCGTGTGCATTATTGCTGACCGTTCCCCTGAGTCCGTATTGTTGTGCTAACCGGTAAATAAACGGTCTGAATCCAACCCCCTGAACGATTCCCTTTACTATGATCTTTTTTGCAAGCATTTTCATAAACTCAAAACTCAAAACACGCAACACATTTCATTTAACCACGTGCGACTCCAGCCACGAACACCACTCATCAATTCCTTCACCCGTTGTGCACGATGTCTCAAATATTTTGAGCGACGGATTGATCTGTAATGCATTCTTTTTTAGTGTCTCGACATTGCAATTCAAATACGGAACAAGATCAATCTTGTTAATTATTAAAACCGATGAGTTCCTGAACATATTCGGATACTTGACCGGTTTGTCGTCTCCTTCCGTAGTGCTGACAACGACCACTTTGTGTGCTTCTCCCAGATCGTAATTCGCCGGACAGACGAGGTTACCGACATTTTCAATTACGAGTAATTGTGTCTTATCGAGATCGACATTCTCAAGCGCATCACGGACGAGCCGCGCTTCGAGGTGGCACCCGCCGTTAGTAACGATCTGCACAGCGGGCACATCGAGAGCGGATATACGGCGCGCGTCGTTATCGGTCTGAACGTCGCCCTCAATGACGGAGATAATCAGCTTTCCTTTTAAACGTTCGATTGTACGTTCGAGAATGCTTGTTTTTCCCGAACCGGGTGAACTGACCACATTGATGGTAAAAACTTTGTTGGCATCGAAATCATCGCGGTTTTTCTGTGCGATTTGATCGTTCTTCTCAAGAACTTTTCGTTCGATAGTGATAACGCTCATAAATTCTCCTTTGGTGAATCATCAATTTCAATTTCGGTTACCTGCAACTCAGTCCCCGATAATATTTTTACATTTGCATTGGTACATTCCGGACAAATAAAGAATGGATCGTCGATTTCGAAATCCTTTTTGCATTGGCCGCAGTGTATAACGAGCGATGTAAATTCCATTTGCAGGACAGCTTTTTCCATACCGGGCGTTTCGGCAGCGAGTACCTGAAAGCCGAATTCCAGGGAGTCAGGTACTATTCCAGCCATCTTACCGATTTTAATTGCAACACTCTGTACAGAATGTGAATTCTCTTCCGGCAAATGCTGCGAAACAATGTCGATTATATTTTGTGCTACGGACATTTCGTGCATAACGACTTTTTACTCCTCATTTTCTTTCCCGACTTGTCGGGACAGAATTTACTATAAAGACACTATTTCTAAGTTAACAAGAAAGTACTAATTATGCGAAGAAATTATGAATGTCATTATAGTGTCTGTACCCACCACACGGGCAAGTCGTTGATAGTTCCTCAAATCATTAGAGTGCAATTTAATTCACCGCAATAAATGAGCCAAATTTGTGATAAAGGAAAACAGTCAAATTAGTCCGATATTCTCGCATTTAATAAATTAAAATCAAGGAAAATTCTCACTTTTGCAAAGATAATAACATAAATCATGAAGATTTGAGAATATATTTTTCGAATAAATAAAAATGGGTATTTTTATAATGAACCAATAAACACTACTGGAGGGGGCTATTCTATTTCACTCATCTCCATTTAACACCTGAATCGCCTTATCAACCGACTTATGATCGCCGACAAGAACATACGTATCGTGGGCGGTGATCTTCTCGGATGGAGACGGACTTGTGATGGTGTTGCCATTCCGTACAATAGCAATAATGGTTGCGTCCGTACGGGCGCGGAGGTTTAGTTCACTAAGCGTTTGTCCGATATGCGGGTTGTCTTCCTCGACATAATATTTCTCCGTTATGCCTGCTGCAAGAATCTCATCAATATGCGTGAGCGAGCTTATCCCCGAACCCTCCTTGACCATCATCTGATACGATTCGCTCCGTAGGATTGCCATCTGCTGCATAATGACGTTGACCGGTATGTGATAGTTTTCGAGCACTTTGCGGAATATCTGTAATGATGTTTCAAACTCCTCGGGGATCACTACATTTGCACCGAGCCGTTTTAATTCTTCTATATTGCTTATATCTCTGGTGCGGACTATCGTAAATATATTCGGATTGATGCGGTTGGCAAGCCGAAGTCCCATTGCAGTTGCACCCGGATCTGAAATCGCAAATACTATACAGCGGGCGCTTTCAATGTGAGCCAGTTCAAGCGTCTCGCGTCTCGTGACATCCCCGAATATTACATTCTCCTTTTTTCCGATAAGCCGGTTCACCATCTCGGGATTGAGTTCGATGATGAAATACGGTATTCCTGTCTCTTTCAGCACGCGGGTTATGTTTTGACCATTCAACCCGTATCCGACGACAATAACATGATGTTTCAATTTCTTGTCGGTTGTGTCGCTCCGTGTGGCGACGGATGCAATTTGCATTCTGCTCACTTTTGTTGCGAGCACCGGTGCTACATGCATAAGAAACGGAGTTAACATCATCGTAAAGATAGATGAAGCAAGAAAGGCGTGATAGTATTCGGTTGTCAGTACATTGTTTACGAGACCGACCGATGCAAGGACAAACGAGAACTCTCCGATCTGCGCCAGACTTAATCCGGTAATGAGAGCAGTACGCATCGGAAATTTCATAAACCGTATGACCGCTACTACGATGCCGCACTTTATAATGACAATCCCGATAATCAACGAAATAATCTCTACCGGAACATCAAGCATAAGCTGAACGTTGAGCAACAAACCTATTGAGACAAAGAAAACACTGATAAATGCATCTTTCAGCGGGATAATATCCGCAAACACCTGATGGCTGTATTCGGATTCGGATATCATTAATCCGGCTATAAATGCGCCGAGTGCGAATGAAAGACCCATTGATTCGGTAAGATATGCCGTACCTAAAATCAACAAAAATGTTCCGATGGTGAAAACTTCCCGAATACGCAGCCGGTCCATAAAATAGATAATTTTTGGAATGAAATAGCGGGCAAGTATGACTATCACGGTAACGGCGAATAGGGCTACAATTATCTGCAAGCCAATCATTTCTATACGTACTTCATCGGCAATGCCGAGGAGTGGAACAAATAATATCATCGGGACGATCGCAATGTCTTGAAAAATCAGCATACCGACTGCAATTCTGCCGTGCGGCGCTTCGGCTTCTTTTTTCTCATCGAGGAGTTTGAGAACGATTGCTGTACTTGATAAGCTCAGGAGCATCCCGAAGAATATGCTCTGATTAAGAGGTATCCCGATGAGATAAAAGAATAACCCGGTAATAAGAATTGTCAACCCTACTTGCAGTCCCCCGGCAATGATCAACATGCGTTTCATCTGGATTAATCTCTGAAGCGATATTTCGAGACCGATCGTAAAAAGCAGCAGGACTACCCCGATCTCGGCAAGGATTTCTATATGTTCCAATTCGGTGATTAACCTGAAACCGAACGGACCGATGAGAACACCGGCGAGCAGAAATCCCGCAATGCTGGGTATCTTGAATTTATTTAAAATATATACGATCGGGACGGATACAAGTAGAATTATGACAACGTCCCTGATTATCGGATATTCCTGCAATGAATCACCTTATTGTGCTAATTGTATTTCACCGTTTAAAAATTGTATAGCTTCATCGACTGATTTATGATCGCCGACAAGGACTAACGTGTCATGTCCCCGGATTTTTTCATTCGGAGACGGATTGGGTATTGCTTTACCGTTCCGCACGATGGCAATTATGGTTGCGCCGGTTTTTGCACGTATATCCAGTTCGCTTATTGTTTCTCCAACGTGCGGGTTATCATCGACGACGAAATAGGTTTCGGTTATACCCGCAGCAAGGATCTCATTCAGCCTCGAGAATTGCCGTTCGTGTGTTCCCTCTTTTCGCAATAACTGATACGCTTCGTTACGAACGATCGCAATTTGCTTCATTATTACGTTGAGCGGAATATGATATGTCTCGAGAACTTTACTGAAAATCTGTAGTGATGTTTCAAATTCTTCGGGAATGATCTCATCGGCGCCAAGCTTTCTGAATTCATCGACGTCGTCAAGTTCACGCAATCGAACAACAGCAAAAATGGACGGATTGCTTTTCTTTGCGAGGATAAGTCCCAGCTTAGTTGCATGGATATCAGCCATTGCAAAAACGATGCACTGTGCGGTCGCAATACTTGCCTGCTCTAAAATTTCCGGTTTGGTAACGTCTCCGAATATAACCAATTCATCCTTTTTTCTTAATTCGCTCACCATCTTGGGGTCCATATCTATTATCACGTACGGTATGCCCGTTTCCTTCAATACTCGGGCGAGGTTTTGTCCGTTCAGTCCGTAGCCGACGATGATAACGTGGTGCTTAATTACCGTATCGATGGGCCCGGTATGTTCCGTAACCGACTCCCTGAACGATATGGTGAATTTGTCAATAATCAGAGGAACAAAATATGTAAGCACCGGTACAAGCACCAGAGTAAAAATAGAGGCAGCAAGAAATGCATTATATAATTCGGAATCTATGATCCCATAATCCAATCCGACTAATGCAAGAACAAATGAGAATTCGCCTATCTGTCCGAGTAGCAACCCTGCTATCAATCCTGTTCTGAATGGGTATCTGAAGGCGAGAAGAGGTAAAATGATAATAGAACTTTTTATAACAATAACGGCTAATACGATTATTGTAAATAAACCGAAATTTGCAAAAACGATGTCGAGATTCAGTAGTAGCCCGATTGCTATAAAGAAAAGACTATTAAATATATCCCTGAGAGGAATTGCATCGGCAAATACCTGGCGGTTAAATTCCGATTCCGAGAGAATGATGCCGGTGATAAATGCGCCAAGCGCAAGCGAAACGCCTGCAAGATTAGTAAGGTATGCAGTTCCGAATAGTAGCAACATTATTCCAATCGTGAACCCTTCGCGTACACGGGCTGCTGCGAGGTAATAAACAATCTTTGGCATCAGATAACGGGCGACGACGACGATCACTCCAACACTACCAAATGATATAATAATTCTTTGTATTACTTCTCCGGAAGTGACATCATCTCCGGTAGCTGCGAGCACCGGAATGAGAAGCATCATGGGAACGCCCGCCAGATCCTGAAAAATCGTGACACCGGCAGCGAGCCGTCCATGCTGAGAATCGACTTCTTTATTATCGGATAGGAACTTAAGTACAACCGCCGTACTCGAACCGGCGCCGAGCATACCGAAGAATAAACTCTGAATAATGGGTAAGCCCGCAAGATGCAATAATAGCATAAAAATAATGAGCGTAAATCCGACCTGAATGCTGCCGGTAATGAGCAGGATCCTTCCAATCTGCATCAGGCGCTCTATGGAAAGCTCCAGACCGATCGTGAACAGAAGTAGAACAACTCCGAAGGTGGCGAGCATCTCAATTGTTTCGATATCGGCAATCAATTTGAAGCCGGACGGACCGATAATCATTCCCGCGATGAGAAACCCGACTATACTGGGTATACGAATCCTGTTGAAAAGAAATACAATAGGTATTGATACAATAAGGATTATGATGATTTCACGTATAAAACCGATATCAGTCAATGAAGCTCCCGGTGTCGTACTATTTCGGTTGATTAAAATTGTAATAATATATTACGGCAAGACGGGTTAAATAGCAAGCTGATAATTGTACAACAGAAATATTTCCTACTTGAATGGCATTTTAATTTTTTGGATATTGTGAGATGTAAAACCAAGATATAATGACACTTATCGAACAAGTAAAATTATGACTTTTAAAACAGGCAGCCATCTCCCCTCAATACTTGTTACCGGAGCCTCGGGTTTTATAGGCCGTAATTTTCTTGAAGCTGCAAAAAATAATTTTAAAATCTACGCGCTGTCGCGGTCAATAACCGATCGGTCGTCAATTGTAAAGCATCCGAACATCGAGTGGATCGATGCAGATATCGGCAATTTTTTTTACCTGCACAGTGCTCTCTCCGAGCTTCGCCTGCGAGGTGGCGTTGATTATATTCTCCATTTAGCAAGCTTTTATGATTTTAATTATGATGATAACCCGGAATATATTCGTACGAACCTTGTAGGTACGAAAAATATTCTGGAAGAAGCGCGCCGTCTCGATATCAAACGGTTTATATTTGCAAGCTCCCTTGCTGCATGCGAATTTACAAAGGGACACGTTATCAATGAAGAATCGCCGGCAAATGCAAATTTTTCGTATGCCCGAACGAAGCGCGAGGGTGAGGAAATGGTTAAATCGTATTCCGGTGAGTTTCACTGTGCAATCACCCGATTCGCCGCTGCTTTCAGTGATTGGTGTGAGTACGGTCCGTTATACGTTTTTTTAAACACATGGTTGACGCGCAACTGGAAATCAAGAATTCTCGGCGGCAAGGGGCAATCGGCTATTACTTATTTACACGTTAATTGTTTGGTTCGTTTTCTTCTACGGATCATATCAGTTACTCAATATTTACCTCGCGTCGGGACCTTCATTGCCAGTCCCAATAATCCGGTCAGCCATCTTGAGCTATTCGATCTTGCAACCCGTTATTATTTCGGAAAATCATTCAATCCTATCTTTATGCCAAAACCGGCGGCGGCAATGGGAGTTTATGGAATGGACATTCTTGGTAAGATTACCGGTAAAAAGCCGTTCGAACGACCGTGGATGATGCGATACGTAGATAAGCAACTGCGTGTTGATAGTTGGCAAACACGAAAAACCCTCGAATGGGAACCGATTGAGCGCTACAAAATCTCAAGGCGATTGTTATTTATTGTTGAACGTATGAAGAGTAATCCCTATGAATGGCACAAACGCAACACGAGGATGTTAAAGACGCATCCGGTTAGATCGAATTTTCTCATATATGAAGCGCTCGATATGATCAGAGAAAATGCTGTTAATAAGGTGATGGAATATCTATTAAGTGATGATAATAAAGATATGTTTTCGAATTATCGTTTGCTTCATCATTCTACATTGAGGAAAGATCTTACTGCTATTTATCAATTTCTATCTTCGTCTATCCGCGGGCATGACAGGATTTCAATGCTTGCGTATGCACGACAGCTTGCGTATGTCCGTACCCGTCAGGGATTTCCGTTTGGAGAAGTACGCGATGCAATCTCTGCCCTGGGAAGAATCATACATGAAGAATTATTAACCGTACCGTTACTTGAAGGTATGGATCAATTTATTTACGATGAAGTCTCGCTTACTTTTCAATTAATGGTTGACGAGCTTGAAGACAGTTACGAGGATGCGGAAAAAGAACTCGAGATCGGCTCCTCCACGTTGTACGCATCCCGCGACGAAGATTAATCTGCGGAAATCCGCACCTCTAATAACGGATTTTCGTATTTACTTACTCTCTCCGGTTCTGAAAATGCCTAAAATTGCCTCTTTTTTATGGCACAATGCTTGCCATAAACGAATGTATTAAATAACTACACAAAATTCGATAAATTCAACAGTCCTTATTATTCCTTCTGGAGGCATTATGGCTAAAATCACCGTTGATCCTTTAAACAGGGTTGAGGGTCATCTAAAAATTGAAGCTGTTGTGGAAAACGGCGTCGTCAAGGAGGCGCGAAGCGCCGGAACAATGTGGCGCGGGTTCGAAAATATTTTGAAGAACCGTAATCCGCTTGATGCACAGCGTATAACTCAGCGAATATGCGGTGTGTGTCCGATTGCTCATACAATGGCATCGACCTTAAATCTTGATGAGGCGTTTGGTATTGCGAATCGCATCCCTGAAAACGGTCGGATCATCCGCAATTTAATATTGGGTTCAAATTTTCTGCAATCCCACATTCTTCATTTCTATGCACTCGCAGCTCTCGATTTTGTAGATGTAACCGCAGCGGCGGACTATGCCGGTAGTGATAGACATCTTCAACAAGTACAGTCCTTCATCAAACGCGGATCACTCTATCCGTTTTTCCCGAGATATGAAGGAGATTATCGTTTAAGAAAAAATGAGAACGTACAGGCAGTAAAACATTATGCAGGGTCGCTCGATATCCGCCGTTTAGCACACGAAATGCTCGCAATTTGGGGAGGCAACATGCCGCAAAGTGTTGCAATCGTACCCGGCGGCGTGACGGAAAATCCGACGGTTTCGAAAATTGCAGATTTTCGCTTCCGGTTAAAAAAGATAAGTCACTTTATAGAAAATTCCTATATCCCGGATGTGTTAATGGTCGCATCGCGTTATCCGGATTATTTCGAGATCGGCGATGGATTAAAAGAATATTTATCATACGGATGTTTCGAGCTTGACAGCGAACCCGATCTTATTAAACGGAAAAGATTATTCTCAAGCGGAAGAATTACGCTCCGTGATCTGAATAAATTGCCGCTTGATCCGCAAAAAATAACTGAAGATGTGACGCACTCATGGTATAAACAAAACGGTGCATTGCATCCGTCGGTTGGAGTCACGGATCCGGATCACAAGAAGGAGGGAGCGTATACCTGGCTGAAAGCACCGCGTTATGACGGAAAACCGTATGAGGTTGGTCCGCTCGCACGGCAGGTTATAGCATACGTTGACGGTTACGAGCCGACAGTATCTATGGTCAACGCGGTGCTTGGTCAATTCAATGCTTCACCTGCGGTTCTGGGATCGACGCTCGGCAGGCACGCTGCACGTGCTATTGAGACAAAGATCGTTGCCGATCGTATGGCTGAGTGGGTGCTTGAATTGAAACCGGGTGAACCTGTTCATACTCATTTTGAGATTCCTGAATCGGCAACGGGTTACGGTATAACCGAAGCTCCCCGCGGAGGTGTCGGTCACTGGATATCGATTAAGAATTATAAAACCGATAATTATCAGGCGGTGGTGCCGACCACATGGAACGGTTCACCGAGAGACGAAAACAATGTGCCGGGACCAATCGAACAGGCGCTTGAAGGGACACCGGTGCGTGATGAGAAAAATCCGTTTGAGTTAGTGCGTATCGTCCGCTCGTTCGATCCGTGCCTTGCCTGTGCAGTCCACGTGGTGACGCCGAAAGGTAACGAGATAACACGATTCGTGGTCGAGGGATAATATGTGGGCAGATTTATATAATAAAAAACCAATTCTCGTCGTCGGTGTCGGTAATCTCATACAGCGTGATGATGGTTTCGGCGTTCATGCCGTTCGAGCATTAGCCGGTCAAGTTTTGCCCGATAATGTGGATCTGTTCGACGGGGGCTCGCTCGGTCCGGAAATGCTTCCGTGGTTGGAAGGACGGAGAAAGATCGTGTTTATAGATGCAGTCAACGCCGGTATGGCGCCGGGGACGCTATTCCGGTTTGAACCGCAGGATTTACAATACCACATGGAAGAGAAGACGTCGATTCATCAAATAGGGTTGATCGATACTCTGTCGATGGCGGAACTGATGGGTGACATACCGGATGAGGTTGTGATCATCGGAGTACAGCCGAAGGTAATCGACTGGGGAGAGGATTTATCCCCCGAATTAGAAAACGTTGTTCCAAAAGCGATTAATCTTGTGAAAAAAGAAATTCTTAAAAATACTACCATATTGGAGGAACAAAATGAGTGAACAAAAACAATGGTCTCGCAGACAAATACTCTCCTTGTTTGCGAAAGGTTCCGGTATACTTATGGGAGCAAGCTTGTTTCAGATACCCGGTTTCACGAAACTCTTTGCAGAGGCGGTTGATGAAATACCGGTGCTGTTCTTACAGGGCGGTAGTTGCACCGGGTGTTCGGTTTCGCTGCTGAATTCGGTCAGCCCGACCATTCAGGATGTACTGCTCGGACAGATACTTCCCGGAACATCGTTGAGTGTCTTATGGCATTCAAATGTCTCGGCTGCACAGGGACATCAGGTTATGGAAATACTGGACGACGTGAAAAGTCGCCCGAAAGGTAGTTTCGTTCTTGTGATGGAAGGAACGATACAAACGAAAGACGACGGAATCTACTGCGAGTTCGGTGAGCGCGACGGTAAACATTATACTATGTACGAGCACCTGCTCGAACTTGCACCGAATGCGATGGCAATTATTTCGATGGGTACTTGCGCCGCATTTGGCGGTATTCCGGCAGCCCCGCCTAACCCGACCGGAAGTAAGTCGGTGAAAGCCGTACTCGATGAGCACGGAATCGATACACCTGTTGTCAACGTACCCGGCTGTCCGCCGCATCCCGATTGGGTTGTCGGTACGATCGCAACGGTATTAATCGGTGGACTCGGCGCCGTTGATGTCGATCAACACGGGCGACCGAAAGCATTTTACGGTACGTTAATTCATGACAATTGTCCGTTACGAGGACATTTCGATGCAGGCAAATTTGCGCGGGATTTCGGTGAAAAAGGTTGCCTGTATGAACTCGGCTGTAAAGGACCGGTAACACATAGTGATTGTCCCACCCGAAAATGGAACAACGGCGTGAACTGGATTATTGGCGCCGGGCATCCATGTATGGGATGCGTCGAACCGTTCTTCCCCCACGGCGATAATATTTTTGAGCGTGTTCCGATTCATTTCGCAACTGCGCCCGCAACGTATCCGCCAATTGTGACGGATCGTCCATCGAAGGTCGATCCTGTAGTAACCGGTATACTGGGCGCTGCCGCCGGCGCCGCAGCAGGCGCAGCGGCTATGTCGAAAAAGAAAAAGAAACCGGATGAATCCACGGTAAAAGAAAAGGAGGAATAGTCTATGTCAGTCAACAGACGAACATTCCTCAAAACCACCGCAGCCGGCATTGGCGGCGGAGTGCTCGCAACGCAGCAAACGAAAGCCGCGAGACCGAGAAAAGCGCTTGATACCGACATCGCGATGCTGAACGATTGCACAAAGTGCATCGGTTGCCGGGCGTGTCAATCCAGATGTAAAGAGACTCACGGACTTGAACGCGACGGAACAGATCTGCGCTATGATATGCCGCTCGACCTCAGCGGCCGCAGTTTAACATTGATAAAAATGTATAAGAATGACGATTTCTTTACATTTGTGAAGAAACAATGTCTGCATTGCGGCGATCCTTCATGTGTATCTGTGTGTCCGGTATCGGCTTTCGAAAAATTAGATAACGGGATCGTGGCGTATAATAAGGATGCATGTATCGGATGCCGTTACTGTATGATCGCCTGTCCGTGGGATGCACCGACATTTGAGTACGATAAAGCATTGCCGGTTATACAGAAATGCGACTTTTGCAAAGATGCACGGTTGGCACACGGGTTGGATCCGGCATGTGCCGATGCATGTCCGACCGGTGCGATTAAATACGGAAAACGCGGCGATCTTATACAAGAAGCCCACGAACTGATAAAAAATAACCCCGAAAAATATAACGACCATGTATACGGAGAACACGAATTGGGCGGCACCTCAGTATTAGTGCTTGCGCCGAAAGAGGTTCGCTTTGAAGAGTTGGGATATAAGTTGTACGGGGACATTCCGCCGTTCAGGTTACAGGAAGATATTCAACACGGTATCTTTAAGTATTTCATACCGCCGGTGGCTTTGTATGCCGTTCTTGGAATGATTGCTTATGCAACCCGTCGTAAAGATAATGAGTCAACAAAAAACGATGATAAGAAAGGATAAACCATGGAACATAAATGTGCTCCTATGAATCAGCGATTGTGGACGCCATGGTTTACTGCCGGTGTCGCAATCATTGCTATTGGCGCTGCTATTCTTATATACCGTTTTATTGCAGGTTTGGGTGCTGTTACAAATCTCAACGATGGTTTTCCGTGGGGTCTGTGGATAGCATTCGATGTTGTGACTGGTGTCGCACTTGCAGCAGGAGGATTCACTATAGCTGCCCTTGTATATATATTTAATAAGTGGGAATATTCACCGCTTGTGCGTCCTGCTCTTTTAACGGCGCTTTTAGGATACGCGATCGCGGCTATTGCTATTGTTATCGACGTCGGTCGATGGTGGCAAATTTATAATCCCGTATTGCCGCAATACTGGCAGGGGAACTCACCGTTGTTTGAAGTGGCGATTTGTGTGAAGATATACCTTACCGTGATGATAATTGAATTCATACCGGCAGTTTCCGAGAAGTATAAAGACAGTCACAAACCGTTTTTCCGATCGTTAGCCAATAAACTCGGACCATTTGTAAATAAATATTTAATTATTTTCATATTATTGGGCGTGGTTGTTTCGACGCTTCACCAATCATCGTTGGGTGCGGTGATGATCGCGGCAGTCGATAGAATACATCACTTATGGTGGAGTCCGTGGATGCCGTTAATGTTCTTGATTTCGGCTATCGCTGCCGGCTTTGCGGTAGTAACTGTTGAATCTTACATTGCCGCAAAGAGCTTTAAACGCAAACCTGAAAAAGATATGCTTGCCCGGCTTGCGGGTATTATTCCCTATGTTTTAGGCGCCTATTTGCTTCTGAAGTTGTACGATCTTATTGCATACGGCAAGCTGCCGCTATTAATAGCAGATTGGTGGGGACTTATTTATATCGTAGAACTGTCAATCTTTGCTTTGATACCAATCTATATGTTACGGAAAAAATCGGTGCGCTTTGACATCGGTAAACTGCTTAGCGTATCCGTATTGATGATTGCCGGCATTATACTGAATAGATTGAATACGTATTTGTTTACGTATCAGCCGAGGCCGGGGAGGACGTATTTCCCGACTCTTGAGGAAATAATCGTAACGGCGGCATTGATATCGTTATTGTTTGTCGGCTATAAGATATTGGCGAATTTCTTCCCGGTGATACATGTAAGTACGGAAGAAAACTGAGAACTTACTTTTCGATTCCGCTCGGGTTGCCAGAAATGTCAGACTGAGCGGAGTCGAAGTCTGATATTATTCACTGAGGACCGGTCAATTATCCTTCGCTCCCTCTTCGATCCACACGCGGATCATCTCAGTTTCGCGGTTTGATACTCTTCTGAA
>PWYR01000056.1 GCA_003567775.1 Ignavibacteriales bacterium
AATTCCCACTGAGCTAAACTAACAAGTGGGACGCATACAAATAAGACAAGAAGTAAAAATGTAACTCTTTTCATTGATATGGTCCTTATTAAAGGTTAAACATATGATGAATTAATTTTACAGCTCTGGTGAATTTATTTTATATCCGTTTCCATCCTCCTTTCTTTTTTATTAATAACTAAATCAGCGAAATAACATTTAGTGTATTTTTTGTAAGTATAATGTAATTGCTAAAGAGTAATAAAAAAAAATCAATATTGCAACCCGTAGTACGGCGCTCCCTCGCGTTGTGTATTTATTCGAATAAGCGCCTGGTTGTTATTCCCCGTTTCGCCTCTTGTGTAATATAGATTCGGTCCGTCTCCCCACGCAAAAATCATGCCGGTCGGTAAAATAAGACCGGGATAAAGTGATTCCCATCCATCACCGCCGGGGTTAACAACAATAATACCATCCGGACCATTTGTGCCGACATACATATATCCGTCCGCAGAGAAAGTTATCGCCAGCGCGATGGCATTGTTGCTTCCATATTGTTCTGAAAAGTGGAAATATAATTCCTGTTCACCGAGATTACTTGCGTTATCCACGGCAAATCGCCAAATACCCGATGTTGTGCTGCCATTAACATCCTTAACGGCTGATACATATAAGTAACCGTCAAAGTATCTCACCGATCTAATGTCTGCATTGAATGGAAACTCATCGACACTCTGATCGCCGACATCGACGCGGAAAATTGCATCATTATGTCCAACTACCCACAAATATCCATGTTCATCGAAATCCATATCAACAAACCGGGTACCCACACGTAATGGCAACCAGTTCTCCTCCGTCCCTCCGCCCGGCGGCACACGGGCAATAAGCCGCAAATTACGTACTAAATACAAAGAACCATCCGGGCCAAACTTCATCCCATCGTAACGGGGTATTCTCGGAGGCACGTATTCTTCCAATGTCCCATCCGCTTTTACCTTTTGGACGCCGTCGGAAGCGCCCGCCCGCGAAATTGAAACGTACACATTTCCATCGATATCGGCGGCAATCGCCCAGGGCGTTTGTGCATCGGTTAATGTACCATGCAATTCAATCGCCGGTTCAAGTGAATAAACTATTTCGTTGCTAAAAGCAATTGCGCCGGCAACCGCCACCCGCAATCTCAATGTGTCGCCTATTTCGTTCGGCGCACGAACGACAAGTTGTGTTTCCGAAGCTTCGAGCACATGTGCGGCTCGTGTACCGATATAGACCATGTTCTGATGAAGAATGGGAGAAAAGTTATTGCCGGTTATCGTAATAATGCCAACGCCCGCAAGCGATCCGTCCGGAGGATCGACTGCAGTAATTTCAGGCGCCGGGTTGCCCCTCTCGTCCGGATCGAATAAGCTGCCCGGAGTGTCTTCTTCACAACTGACAAATAACAATATAATCAAAAGTGTGGCTATGATAGTCTTATAGTTCATTATTATTCTACCTTATAGAAATATATTATCTAATGACGACAAATTTCTTAAATGTTGAATCACCTGCCCGGAACAGCAATTCATTCGTATCAGGATCGTATTGATCTTCGGTAACAGTAAAATGTGCTATATATATCCCGCTCACAACAATCTGTCGTGACGATGTTATCGATTGCCACGTAGCATCGCCGCTGCCGTCGGTATGAGGTATGGTTTCGATCAGGTCGCCCCGTTCGGTATATATCCTAATCGTACATTGACCCGGGATATTTAAAAACATTATTTTATCGGGTTCGCCGGGATACTGCAGATGACGCGCCCGTATATTATAGGGGTTCGGAACCACCCGGATATCATCCAGTGATTTTCCCGGCGCTCTCTGCAAGAATGCCGGTTCGGTGGTCTTGGTATAAAACCGGCTGCTTTCCAACACACCGGTTGGATTGGTTTCTCCCGATGTGTTGTTGCTTCCGTCATTATATGCGGTAATGTAATAGTAATACGATACGCCTCGTCTTGGATCGGTATCCTGGAATTCGGTTGTACCGGGTCCTACCTCGGCAATCCGATCGAATGTCGTATCAGGTTTACCAACGCCCCGGTAAACCCTGTATCCGGCAAAACCCGGTTCTCCCTCCGAAGCACTTGGCGCCCAGGATAAGGTTATTCGATCACCGCCGGAAGTAACGTCAAATACAGGCGGCGGTTGCGGCGGCTGCGGGATAGTATATTCGCTCATAAAATTCCGGTACGCACGGCCAAAGGTTTGCATAATCGAATCTTTACCCGAATATGTCCACTCATTTTTAAATATATCTTTATCATTCGTTGTTGATCCGTCGGGAAGAGTAAATGGTCCGGTATCCGAAGGATCGTCGAAAGCTTGTTTCCATCTTCGACCGATTTCCGTAGCTGTCTCACGGCTTAGTCCGCTCACACCTTCTGCCATAATAATGGTAATACTTTCATCGGGTTCCAACGTAAACGGACCGAAAGAATACCATAGATTTGTTCCGCCAGCGTCGCCATGCACTGAAGACGGGTCGGGATGAGTCTCCAGATATACCTCATCCATCCGATCGTTTCCGCCTAAACCCTGGTGCGGATTCCCTTGCAACATCGTGTACAACTGCTTCATCTGCGGTTCAGCAGCAGGAGACATATCACCGACAGAAGGATACGTATCCCCGGCATGCCAGCCCAGCACCACAGGTTGATGAGGATCATCCGATTTATCTGCGCCGCTTTTATCAACGTGTAGAACGACAAATCCGGCATGCTGCACAGCGCGTAGTCGCCCATCGCCTGCACGATGTGGCCCTCCGATATTATCATACGCATTCGCAGCATTTTGACCTGCCCACGAAAAACCTGCCCGCAGCCAGTCAACTATCGGATTATTCTCGGTGATGGGCTGTCCTGCATAGTCGGGATAATTTTCTCCCCGTTTTGTTGCCCAACTATGTTTGCCCCAGCTTTGAGTTCCGCCGATACTAAACGACCCTTCCCGGCTTACACTGTATCGAATTTGCAGCGATACATACAGGTCATGCAACGTATTACGTAATGTTACGTCGTCTCCATATCCGGTTTTTCCGGTATTTGTAAATGTGTACTCGCGTATATGATAATTATCGTGATACTGTTGACTGAACGCAAGTATCCGGCGGGTCATTGTTAACCCCATCGATGTGTTAACGACATTCGTGACAATTCGGTCAGGTATCTGATCGGGATCGTAGTCGTCGATATCCCGTAAATATTGAGCTGTTACATTCACCCCGTCAACGAGGACCGACGGGGGTTCGAATTTTGCGGTTTGTTCGTGTTTTACCGGAAATATCGAGTTGCCGACATACCCTGCCGTAGAATGAACCGCATAAGTATCCCAATTCCTGCCGTCCCGGCCGATAAAATCCCGAACGCCGAACCAGAATCGTTCGATAACGGCATTGTCCGTCCAGGGATAATCGGCAGGCCATCTCACACCTTCATAGTAATTATTGTTCCAGGCGCGTTCTGAACCGTATGCGGTGTAATGATTCTGTAATTCACCGATCCTGATATATCGTGTACTGGTGCCCTCTACTTGGGCAAGAATATCTCCCGTAGAGAAAAATGCTATCAGGAACACCGGAAAAAATATTTTTAATAGTTTTTTAATGCTGTTCATTATAGTGTACTTCCTCACTAATACTATATTTGATCTTCGGACAATATGTGTTTATAAACTCAGTTGTATTCCGATTGTAATCTGCCGCGGATTCAAAAACGTGAGCGCCTGTATATTCGGATTATCGATGTACGAGCGCGTATCGATCCTTCGTTGGTTTTCTCCGGCAATTCCCGGATCGTTGTTCGGGTTGGGTACAAGCGGATCGTACTCAACGTTCCATGGTCTGTAGTCTCCGATCTTATCATCTCCTTTAAATATTCCCTCACGCCATGAGAATCTCAGAGAACTCAGATAATCCTCCCAGTTGAACTGATCGGAAAAACCCGCCATGCTTATATATTTTATATTAAATACGTTGGAAATATCGACAAAGAACTGGAATCGGGTTTGAGCGAAATTAAACTCGCGCGCGATTCGCATATCGACATTGTAAAAGTCTCTCCATCGCACGTTATCGACAACACCGGGGATACTATGCGGATTGTACGTTGCGTAGGCGCCGGCGCTCCAATTTGCAAGTATACTGATAAGCCATCCGCCAAGAATGTTTTCACCCATAAACTCCGGTCCGAAATCGACGGGGGTGCGTATATTTATATTTGCGCGTGCGTACGGCTGCGGTCTTGGCCGGGATTGGTACGGATTAAGCCGGAGATAATTCCTTTGTTTTGTCGGATCCTGATAGTATTGCCGTAAACCGAAAAAGCCGCTGGTTCTAACGTCGTATGTATAATTGATAAATCCCGTTATCCATCTCCCGGCTCGCTTATCGATGGTAACCTCAAAGCCCCTGATATCCGCATAGTTGTTATTTTCGGGAACATTGTACTGAACGGACCCGTCGAAGTTCTCGTAATATACCCAACCGGGCTGATCCGATATATCCTTGTAATACGCAGCCAACCGCAACAGGAACATATCGAACAGATTTTGCTCGTACCCCAGTTCATAGGCGATCGTCTTTTCCAGATGCAGTCCCGGGTTGCCGAGATAGTTTACAAGTCCGTTGTTTTCCCGCTGTAACCTGAACCGCAGTGACGATGTCGGCTCCGATCTGAAATGCCCGTAATTGAAAAAGAGTTTTGAGTTTTCGGTTATCGGATGCGAAATGCCGAGCCGAGGGCTTATACTCCATGAGGGATCGACCCGTCGGGTGGGAACCTCTTCCTCGATCCGGTTCCCGTACCCCGGCGAGAGGAATTGATCGAATGTATCGAAATCATACCATTCGACGTTGGGTTCCGAAAATTCCATGCGCACTCCCACATTTGCAATAAAGCCGCCGTATTCCATTTTATCCTGAATATATGTCGCAAACCGGTAAGGAAATACATTATACACCATTGAACGGGTCCAGGTATCCATCGACGGGCTTTCACTAAAGGAGCGTATCCTGTAATCGTTATAGGTGAAATGAAATCCGGCTTTAAACTGATGGTTCGGTGTGACCTGACTGGTTATATCGAAATTAAAAGCGGTCGTGGTATTTCGCGATTTGTCTCTCCCTAAATTCATCCAGCCGCCTAAACTCATGCCGTCGATGCTGGATTGAGCGTATCCCATATACCCGAACGGCGACTCGTCAACAAAATAACCGGGGAAAATTTCATGCCGGAGCGTCGTATCGCGATCGGCAGTCTTAAAAGTGTTATACCGGTTTGCAATATATTGAACCTGTATTTCATAATACGTTCGAGGTGATATTGCATTCGTCAGACGCATACCGATCATATTTCGATATATCGAACTCGGGCTAAAATAACCGGGCATATATAACACCGAGGGATTTACTGCGAGGTTCGCAATTTCGCTCTGACTTCTCACTACCCGTCCGGTCGGTGTGGTGATCCAGTTATACGGTGATACGGATTTAACCTCGCCGTACAATCCGGTAATGCTTAGCTTCATCGAGGGAGTTATGTTGGACGTCAAACGAACCTGACCGAATTTATCCGAATAGCTATCGCGCGACAGCGGGAATACAAACATCTCCCGCTCCTCATAGTACGTTGCGTGAAATCTCATATCGCCTAAGTTTGACGCCAAAAACGGAACAGGTCCTCCGAACCCGACGTCAACCACATAATCGGGTTTCTGGATCGTTCCATCGCGACGGCGGTGCCACTGCCATAATCGATACGCCTGTTCCGGCGTTAAGTCGGTGGCAGGATTTCCATCTTCAATGGTTCTCTGCGATACCGCATTCCAACCTTCGAATGAAGGATATTTTTTTCTGGTGTATGCATCCCAGCCGCCGCTGTGTGTTCCGGTCCACATCACCGCGGGATCGGTATACGGGCGATTGAAGTAGGAATCGGGGGCATACACCGAGGGACCGAAATTCTTCGGCCCGGGAGGACTATAATGAATTATAGCTCTCGTGGAATATCTTTCAATCGATCCTTCGCGGGTAACCACGTTTACAATTCCCGAGCGAACATTACCGTACTCTGCATTAAACCCGCCGGTCTGAATTTGAACTTCCTGCAACGAACTCAAGCTGACTGCGGAATACGGTACATTCGAGCGCTCATCATTGAGGGATAAGCCGTCAATCATAAACGACGTTTCTCTCGCCGAGCCGCCGCGAATAATGATGCCTTCTCTTCCCAATTGAATACCGGCGTGCAACGACAACACCTGGTCGATCGATTGTACGGGCAATACTTCTATGGCTTCGGAATCTATAGAGACGACACTTGCCGAAACGTCCCGCTGGACGATCGGTCGTTCCGCAACGATGGTAACCTCATCCAGTTCCAGCGCCATTTCCCGCATTTCAATATTTAATGAGGTGGTTTGGTTTATAGCAACACGCACGTCGAGGATACGGACATTATCGTAACCGACCATTGTTGCGATCACTGTGTGCGTGCCGGGAGGAACATTTAAAATGTCGAAGTGCCCGGATGCATCCGTCGCAGCTCCGCGATATGTCCCTTCGATCACCACGTTTACCCCGGCGAGTTCTGCGCCTGTCTCGGCGTCGGTTACCGTTCCCTCAATCTTGCCCGATTGAGCAAACAGAAAGAACGGAAAAACTATCAATAAAAAGATGCCTGGAACTAATCTCAACCTCATTTCAATTCGCTCCGTTTAATAATTGGTTGCAAATTTCGTAGTTCTGTTCTTAAAATGCTAAATGTATAGAAAACCGGTGAATATCATTAAACACTGCAAACGGTGTATATGAATAATCGATCCCGACTCCGAACTGGGATACCCCGAATCCGAATGCTACACCGGATGCATCGTTAATATGATTTGTAACATAACCGCCCCGGATAGCAAGCATATTCATAAATATATATTCGCCTCCGAAGCTTACATATTCGGGTCCCGCCCGCGGATGCGATGCATCGACGGAAACATATAATTTGTGAGCTTCTACTCCAAGCGCCGGGAAGAAATCAAGAACGTTCATTGAAACGCCGAACCTGAACGTAAGCGGGAGTTGAAATCCCTCACGCTCAAACTGAATTTCCTGTGAGAAATTCCGGATCGACATACCGAAAACGAGACTGCGGTAGCCCGTTTCATACCGGGTGCCGAAATCGAATGCGACGACTCCTTTTGAATAATCCTGATCCGTCGTTTCCAGATCAGCCGGATCGACGCCGGGTATAAATTCAATCGGTACGATGCTGCTGCCGAGAGATTGGTACACATATCGCGCGTGCGCTCCAATCGAGAAGCTCTCGGATAACTCGATGCCGTACCCAAGCCCGATCGCCGTCGCAGTCGGTTTAAATGTTCCGGTCTCGATAAATCCCTGCTCATTTTCCGCCACACGGGTGCCAATGAATTCCCCGTAATCCAATACAAGATATGACAGGCCGAATACCCCGTACCTGCCGCCGAATGCTTTCAAAGCAGCAGTCCCCGATATATATTGTATATCGGCAATCCAATTGTGCTGATTTACCCGCACATCCACTTTGGAATCCAACCGCGCGATGCCTGCCGGGTTATAGAATAATGCCGCGGAAGTTCTCTCTAATGTTGTAAACGCTTCAGCTAACGCAGTAGCGCGGGCATCCACACCGACGCTTAAAAATTGAAAACCCGTCTGCGCCAATTTTTCCTGCGCTTGCACTCCGGAAGCGATGATGAGACAAGCAAGTAAGACGACTTTGAAAAAATGTCGAATCATCTTTATTCTCCTATAATGCTGACGTTGTTAACGCTTTTTATCAGCTAATCTGACTATTTCTATACTTTCTTATTGTCTACCGTAATACGGTGCACTTTCTCTTTGCGTATTTACCCGGATAATTTTCTGTTCATTATTACCGAATGCTTCTCTCGTAATAAACAAATTCGGTCCTTCTCCCCATGTCATCGCAAAATTCTTTGGAGACATCGTTCCGGGATAAAACGGCTCCCAGCTCTTATCGGGATATACAATAATGAGTGCATCGGGTCCGTCGGTGCCGACAAACATTTCACCGTCGGCGCTGAAGGTAATTGCAAAAGCGCCTGCGCCCGCCTGCCCGTATTCATGAGAGAATGCAAAATATAATTCCGGTTCTCCTACTACACCCGGTTCGGTGAACGGGAATTTCCATATATTATGGGTACCATCGTTGATCGCAGCAACATAAACCGCACCGTTGAATACCCGAACCGACCGCACGTCACTGTGCTCAAACGGAAATGCTTCCACTTCCTTATCGGGAGTTATTCTGTAAATAGCGGGATTGTTATTTCCGCCGCCCCAGATATTGCCGTGCTCATCGAAATCGAAATCCCTTATTCTTCCCAATCCGCTGCCGAGCAGCCAGGGTGAGGCGGTTCCACCGCCCGGGGGGACGCTATAAATAGCAGGGAACGTTGCCGGTCCACGGGCAGCATAAAGATGTCCGTCCGGTCCCATTTTCATATACGGATATATCCATGCCTGCCGGGGTGCATAACCCGACTGATCCTGATCGGGGGTAATCTTCTTAATGCCTCCGAACTCGTCAAGCCCCTCTATGGAAACATAGACATTTCCCTCGTTATCGGCGGCAAGTCCCCAGGGCGTCTGCGCATCTGCCAGGTCTCCCCACGCTTCCTCTACGGCAAGCTGTAGTTCATATGAATAGGTATTGCTGAACGATACGGCGCCGAGCACCGACACCCGCAATCTGATATCTTCTCCGCTCATAACCGGCGGTCGAACACGCAGTTGCGTTTCGCTTGCCTCGAGAACGGTACCCTTTCTATCGTTGAAATAGACCAGATTATTATCTGCATTCGCTGAGAAATTCTGACCGTTAATAGTGATATATCCTATACCGGCAAGGGCAACTTCCGGTGGATCGACGCTCGAAATTACCGGGTCGGGTCTTCCCTCATAATCATCATCATAGAGACTCGGCGCATCGCCGTAATCGCAGCTTGCTATTATCAACAAGCTGCTTATAAGCATTATAGTTAGTATACTCCATTTTTTCATAACTGTCACTCACCTTACTTAAATGAAAATTGTAATGAGAATCTGTGAACATTCGAAAATATACCGAACGATGAATATGCATAATCTACTCCCAGATGGTAACCGCTGAGAGTCTGCTGCAAACCGACCCCCAAATTTATGCCCGCTTCATCGCTGGGAAACGCGTATCCAGCCCGCAGCGATAACGTATTATAAAACGTGTATTCACCGCCGATTTTTACCTGTTCATAATAATCGCGGGGACGTTCGGCGTCAACCGATACTAAAACTCTGTGCGGCGATTCTTGCCGGTTGAGAATGTCCATCATATTTACCGATAAACCGATGCGGAAGGTGAGAGGAAGCTGAAACAGCTCCTCTTCGTACCGTATCTCTTCGGAAAAATTCCTTACACTCATTGCAAAGTTCAAGCTACGGAACCCGACGTTGTAAAGAACGCCAAAGTCGAATGCTAATACGTCGACTTTGTTATCGGTTCTTACCTGATCGCCGTCGTCAATTCTCAAGACGCTTGAACCGAGGTTCTGACTCACAAACTTAACATTTCCCCCGACTGCAAACCGCTCGGTAATTGCGTTGGCATATCCTACCCCGATTGCCATTGCCGTCGGTTTAAATGTTCCGATATCTATAAAGCCCTCGTCGGTATCCGCCCTGATCGTCTCCTGCATTTCACCGTAATCGACTGCCAGGACATTCACCCCGAAGACGCCGTACCTGCCTCTGGCGGGACTGAACGCGGCGGATGCAAAGTTATACTGTATATCGGCTATCCAATCGATGTATCCGAGAGAGACATTTGCATAACCGTCTAAACGCGACATGCCCGCGGGATTAAAAAACATTGCCTGGGAACCCCACTCCAGAGAGGTAACGGCATCGCCCATCGCCGCCGCTCTCGGATCGGTGGTTAGACTTAAAAACTTAAGACCGCTTTGCGCAAGCTTCCTCTGTTCTTCGCCGACTTGTACCTGTGCATGTCCGCGTAGTGGAAACAGACCAATGAACACACATACAAGAGTTACAAATACTATATTCCTTTTCATACGATCACCTATTCATTTAAAACAAAATTTAAAATCTTTACCGGATGACAACAAACTTTCTCATAGCCCGTTCACCGGTTTCATGATTTTCGATGACTGCGATATACACACCGCTCACAACCACCTGTCGCGACGAAGTGGTAATATCCCAGAATGCATCACCGCTGCCGTCGGTGTGTTCGATGGTTCTGATCAATTCGCCGAGTTCGGTGTAAATTTTTATGGTGGCTTCACCCGGGACATTTAGAAACGCAAGCCGATCCTGAACATCATAACGCACCGTTCGATCCTGGGAAATACTGTAGGGATTAGGAACAACGCGAATATCAGTCATTGCTTCACCCGGTGCGCGTCTGAGAAATGCGGGGTCGTACGTTTGAGTCCAGTATCTGCTGCTTACAAGCTCTCCATCGGGCGCCATCCATGTAGGGGTTCCAGGGGGTGCATCTGCAACGCTTTCGATGTAATAAAAATATTGCAAACCGCGAATCGGATCGCGGTCGTCGAACGAATTCTCGTTCGGCGACGCTTCGTGAATAAGTGTATAGGTACTGTCCGGTCGCTCGGTTGCACGGTAAATTCTATAAGCTTTAATATCCTGTGCGTCGGGATGCGGATCCCACGAAATGGTTATCCGGTCGCCGCCGGAGTTCACCTCGATCAGACTCGGCGGGAGCGGCGCTCTGGGAATATTATATCCGGACTCAAAATTATCTATCGCGCGTTGAAATGTCTGGAAAAGAGAATCCCTTCCGGTGAGAACTATTTCGTTCTTTTCATAGTCGGAAAGGGCGCCGTCTTTATATAATCTTCCAACCCGAATCGCTTCATCCCTGCTCAATCCCGCCACACCTTCTGCAACCACGATCCTGAAACTCTCTCCCGGACCGAGCGTATACGGTCCGTATCCGTTTGCATAGGAAAAACCGCCCGAAGTACCGAGATTGGGGTTGGTTCGTTGCGCCGCAAAGTCTCCGGAAGGTTCTACCGCCCAGGCATGTCTCGGCGTCCGGTGCCCGCGTGTCATCAGATCATACTCCTCTCGCATACGCGCAGGATTGTACGGATCATTCCCGGAATTCAAACGATCGTCCGAACCGACATACGATGTGGTAGAGGGCTGGTCCGGGTCGTTGCTCGGGTCGTTCGGACCACGGTCGGCATGGATGGTTACCACACCGCCATGATGAGGCGCGCCCAATCTGCCGACGGTGTCAGCGGCGTCAATGTATGCCGGACTATCCTGGTACCATATCGGCGCACCAATATTGTCATAGGGAACAGTTTTTGTAGGATCATAGCCGTGCCACGCAAATTGTGCACGAAGGTTGACATCATCCGGATCGATGCCGGGTACACCGCGTGTATCGGTCATCGTGTTTCTGCCCCAGCCGGTGTGGTTGCCGATTAAATATCTTGTTTCCCGAACCGCAGAAAGCCGGCTCTGGAAAAATATGACAATATCGTTCAGTGTTTGATCCGGCAGTTCAATATTCGGATCGTCATTCACGTTGCCCGTATTGGTAAATATATATTCCATAATGTGATAATTATCGTGCCCCTCGACACTGAACTGCTTGATTCTCCGTTCCATCGTAAGCCCTATCTGGGTGTTCACGATATTACGAATCATCACATCGGCGTCGATGGTCGGGTCGAATTCGTCTACATCCATCGGCGACTCGCTGAACTGAAGGTCGCCGTCGACAAAAACAACGGGAACTTCAAACCGGCTTATCGTGGTAAAATCAATCGGGAAGAAAACACCGCCGCCCGAGACGCGTGGACCAACATGCACCACTTTTCTATCCCAGAAATCACCGCGCGGATCGTTAAAATCTTTCACCCCGATCCAGAGCGCTTTTGCCGCCTGCATATCCTGATACGGATAAATGCCGGGCCATCGCATTCCGAACTGCTGCACGTTGCGCAATCCGTGCTCGATTTCCATTCCTACTTCCGAATACCAGTTATGAAGCGAGCCGGCTGATAACCAGTTGGCTCGAAACTGAGCGTCGGTGTTTTGTGAAAATCCGATCAACAGTAATATTATGATACATACTATAGTATGCATCCGTTTTATGTTATGTTTATGTAAAACCCTCATTACTTATTCTCCTCATTAAAATTCTGTGAGAAACCGAGATAATCTCAAAATATAAAATAATGTTCTACAAACCGATCGATACTCTCAAGCCGAAGAATATATTTCTCGGATTAAGAAATGTGAGAAAACCTTGATTCGGCATTTCAATATACGCGCGATTGTCAAGCACGTCATTTACGAAATTGGGATCTGCCTGTACCCAATCGCCGTTGCTGTATCGCAGGTATTCGCCCGTCCCGACGTGATAATATAATACACGTTCGTGCGGATTCGAGACTGCAGAAACGTCGCGAACGCCTTCCATCGGAACGAATTCCGTACCTGCTTTGCGATATTCACCCGGTCGATCGTTGCCCGGTATCAATACATAATCGAGCTGCCGCGCCTGATCTTCGGGGAAATCAAGATGAAGCGAACGCATATAGTTATTATAATCGTCTCCATCGACGAAACCGTATCCCCCGGAACTCATATGCTTGTGATTGAATACGTTGCTTATGTCCATAAAGAATTGGAAGTTCGCACCGGCAACTTCAAAGTTTTTACTAAATCTCATGTTGAGATTATAGTAATCTTTCCATTGCACGTTGTTGCTGATGCCGGGAATAACCGCGCCGCCCATCCAGGTGAAATAGGTTCCCGCACTATACGATCCCAGCAAATTCAACCGTACGTCGCCAAGCCAGTGTATGCCTGCAAATTCAGGACCGAAATCCTTCGGGGTAAAGAAATCCAGATTTGCCCGACCATACGGCTGCGGCACCGGACGCGCTTGATAGTGCGCTTCCGTAGTTCTTTCGTACCGTCGTTGCTCGGCAGGATTCTCAAAGTATTGACCAAGACCGAAATTACCGAAGCTGGTAACCTGATAGGTATAGTTCACAAAACCGCTTGTCCATCTGCCCATGCGTTTCGTCAGGGTAAATTCAAATCCGCGAACATCGCGGTAGTTATTCGGATAAGTGCGAATATAATTTATCTGCCCGTCGCGGCTGCTAAATCTCACAAGACGCGGTTGCAACGAAATGTCTCTGTAAAATCCGGCGACGCGCAACAGGAACATATCGAAGAGGTTGTGTTCATAGCCGAGCTCATACGCAACGGTCTTCTGAAGTGGGTTATTCGGGTCGCCGATTCGGGAAAGTGCATTGGTGTCGGTAAATCTCCGCACCATAAAAATGTCGTCTGAACGTGGCATTGACCTGAAGTGACCGTAGTTGAAGTACAGCTTACTATTCTCCGTCACCGGGAATGAGACGCCGAGCCGCGGACTTAACGTGACCTGTCTGTCAGTCGGCTCCATTGTCATAAGCGTATCGAGACCCGGAACATTGATAAATGCACGGTCGAACGGATTCTCAATTAGATACCATTCATCTTGTGCGTGGAAATAATCCACCCGTAACCCGATGTTGGCTATCATACCCTCGAATTCGGTTTTATTCTGGAGATATAAACCGCCGCGAAGCGGATTTCTATCCCAGACATTAAAATACCTACCTGAAGGCAGGTATTCATCGACCTGACCGTAATTTATATTGTGATTGGTATACACAAATTCTACTCCGGTCTTAACCTGGTTGTAGCGATTCCATTGACTGGTAATATCGAACTTACCGCTCCAGTTTGCAACCTGCGATGAATCGCGGGAGTTGCTCATACCGACTCCCATACGCATTCCCGATCCGATTGCATCGGACGGGAACGGATAAAAACCGTACGGTCCTTCGTCGACCATCACACCTGCGACTTCGTACACACGGGAAGTGTCTCTCATCCTTCCCGGATTGGTGTCATACGATGTGCTAAAATGCTCAAGTGTAACTTCGTAATAGGTATCGGAGCTGATGGCATTGGTGAACTTACCGCCGATCATCCACCTGTCGATCGAAGACGGCGCCCAGTAGTCGGTGCTGAAGAGTCTTGAATCAATATAACTGACCCGGCTCAGAGCACTTCCGATACCTCCGGACGAACGGAAAAGACCTGGCAAACCGGCATTGTTATTATTCGTTCCCCATTGTCTTCCGTATAAACCCTGAATCTGTAATTTCATTCCGGGACCGACGTCCGAGGTAATTTTCATTTGAGCGTTATAGTCCTGATAACTATCGGTATGAAGAGGAATCACATACATTTCTCTTGTTTGTTTCCACGATGCAAAAAATCGTGCATTGCCCAGCATTTCACCGAAGTACGGAAAGGGACCGCCGAAACTTACTTCGATATCTTCATCCGGTCTGACGATCTCCATCGGCTTCCTGTAACGCCACAGGAATATTTGCTGCGCCTGTTCGGGGGTGAGATCGGTGCTCGGATCTCCGTCTTCCAATGTTCGTTCGGCAATGGCAATCCATCCCTCAAACTCCGGGTAACTTCTTATGTCGAATCTATCCCATGCACCGCTATTGGTTCCGTGCCATGCAACCTCGGGATCGACATACGGCCTGATCCAGTATGAATTGGGATCGTTTGCCGGCGCGCCGAAATGTTTTTGCGCGGGCGGACGGTATCGTGTCAAAACATCAATGGTATACATATCGCGCCTCCCCTCGCGCGTAACAACGTTTATGATTCCGGACCTTACGTTGCCGTACTCAGCATTAAATCCACCCGTCTGTATCTGTATCTCCTCAACGCTTGTAAAGCTGATATTGGTATACGGTGTGTTGTCACGTTCGTCTCTCAATGTAAGACCGTCGACCATAAAGGCAACCGGATCAAAAGTAGAATGTGCGCCGCGTACCGTAAGCCCCTGTATTCCTGCCTGAAGGCCGACCACACTGGATACATCGACAACAGGCAGGTTTTGTACTTCTGCCGCACTCAGGTTAACCGTACTTGCGGAAACATCACGCTGAATGATCGGCCTCTCGGCGATAATGATAACTTCGTCAAGCTCAAACGCAGCGTCGGTAAGCTCGACATCGATTTCCGTTGTCTGGTTAATGCTAACACGAACGTTTCTCACGGTAACCGGATCGTATCCGATCATCGAGAAGCGGAGTTCGTGTTCACCCGGCGGGACATTCAATATATTATAATATCCCTCAATATTTGTCGCCGATCCCATCATAGTGCCGACGATTACTACGTTGGCGCCAATGAGCGGCTCTTCGGTTTGTGAATCCGTCACTGTACCCGTTATCCGACCCGTCTGGGCGAATGTAAGTGAAGTACACAAAATAACAAGCAGCAATCCAACACAAAATAAATGTAACATCCTCATAGAAATATCCTCCGGTGATAATTCGCTTGATGCGTATGTTGTTCAATGAAATGTCATAGTTTCGATAGGTCCTAATAAAATTGCGCAGTATTACATTACTCGGAAAGAGCGCAAAAAGTTTATTTTTAGTCTTTTAGTAAATTAATTTAAAAAAAACCATTTGTCAAGACCATATCATAGTATTAATTAAAAAAAATCATTTTATTTAATCAACTCGAAAAAAGACTCAATTCCTTCTATAACCGCTTGTGCTATCTTTTTCTGTACATCGATATCGAGGAGATCCATTTCCTCTTCAGGATTTGAAATAAAAGCCGTTTCAACAAGCACATTCGGTATTTCGATTAAATCGTTCAAAAGAAAATTGAAGCTTCCGACGACCCCGAACTCGGCAAAACCGAGATCGAGCATCTTTTCATACATTATATCGGCAAGCGGTTTATACCCGATATGTTTATAGTAGGTACTCGTTCCGCGAACCCGTTCGGGATCGCTTGCATATCCGATTGAATTTGCATGAATGCTTATAATAAGATCGGGATTTCCCGATATAACTTTCTCAACCCGATCTGCCATCGGTACATCGTAATCACCGGTGCGCGTCATTATGACAGCGACGCCTTGCACGGTTAATTTTTCCTCGATAAATTGTGAGATCGCGAGAGTAATGTCTTTCTCCATCGCTCCCGTAGCGCCGAGCGCCCCTCTATTGTCCCCGCCGTGTCCCGCATCGATTGCAATAATTCTTCCGTGTAATAGATTGGCAGGATCACCGAGCGCCGGCGGACGACGAATAATGATGAGCATGTTGCCCGTATCGGTATACTCTATACGGTGTCCCCAGTGTACCGGGTGATTTAATTCGATTTGTAACCGGTATAGGTCGGTAGAGACCTGCTCCCACGTAATGTTTTCTATACCTTCTGCCGACAGGTGATGCGTTACCCAGGTAGTATTTGAGGTCACTCCATAAATATCGATTACTATTCTATTGGGGTTTATTAATTGCTGCGTAAGATAAGGTAATTTTTGACCGAGTTGTAAAGAGACGACATCGGCGGCGGGGCTTCCTGCGGTGCTGATCGATCCGGCTAACGCTCGCGGGGGAGGCGCGCTCGATGGTATAATATCAATAAACCGCGATTGGATCCACGCCGTCATATCATCCGCTAACCGCACACGATACATTCGGCCTACCCTGCCATCCAATTGCAGTACAACCCCGGGTTCTACAAATCCGAGACGGGCGCCCCCGAGTCGATCGGTTCCCAATCCGGCATTAAAAAACGGGCGGTTGCCGATAACTTCCGCCCTATAAGGTAGTTTACCAGGTTTAATGCTTATACGCCCTGGAGATTCCGCCTCAACACTGTTCCAGAAGTCGCTCCGCAACCTGAAACGTACCGGAACGTCGAGTGTAAAATCATCTTTTTTAACCTTATAATGACCTGCGTAAATTCCACTAATGCCGCCTGTTGAATTCGGAGGCAATTCACGCATTTCAATGTCGCTTTTTACGCCTTCGATATCGAATGATGCTTCATAACCGGGACTGCCTTTGAATCGAACTTCGAGTATGTCACCTTCGTTCAGCCAGAGATCTCCCACGGGCTGCATAAAATAATCTTCGATAGTGAGCGGCTCTTCCGGCGACGTTTCGGGCGGTTCCGGTCGAATAACCGTAAATGACTTCGTCAGCCGTTCTCCTGTATCCGAAACAGCGGCTATCGAAATCTTATTTTCACCACGGCCAAGATTAACCAGACCGACAAACGCGCCGCTCGGGTACACCTTTACCTGTCGGTCATTAATATAAGCGGTTGCATTTGGATGAGTATTGGCGGCGATGCGATAACGGGGAACGTCAATCGTGATAACTTCGCTTTCGGGAATTATTACATTCAGATAAAGTGTATCGACTTCCCGACCCCCGGCGGTCAGCAGAAATAACACAGAGAAAACACTGCAAATAAAGAACCTGTACATCATATAATTTAACTCACGAAAAACACATATTATGTATAAGATACAATTATTTAAATAATTACCTATTCTCCGGCGGTTGTTTTAACCACCGGTTTCGATTTTCGAAACGATTTTTAATATTTCACCCGCACGGGCTTCGATCTCGTCTGTTTTTTTCTTCAGACCAATCACAAATTTATTTTCGTCAAAATCACCTCTTATTGCGTGGAACTCCTTTTGCCTCACTTCTTCATCGCCGTTGATTCCATAACCGATTTGTGCAGTCGATGCGAATTCTTTTTCGGCGTCTTTTAAAATCATGTTGTTCAGCTTTTTAGCATTGTCTCTCCAATCGGCAATGATACGGCTCAACTGTTCCTTTGTTATGGAATTTATGTTTACTGAATAGCGCCGTTCAATCAGCGAGGAACAAAACGCCCAGTTTGCATCTTCATATTTTTTATTGATCCCGGCAATTGTATTCTTTAGCTCATCTACGGTCCCGACAGCGTCGTTTTTTACGGAATCCGATAAGCCCTCATACATAAACTTCGGTAAAAACATGCCGGCCATATCTATCCATTCATCGCTCATTAACGCCGCGTCGCTTTTCAAAGCATTTTTTACCTCTTTGAACGTCGCAACTTTTTCCATCCCGGAAATCCTTTTCATCACTTCCGCTCCAATATAAATCTTTACCGCCATCTCATAATACTTGGCGCACGTTTTCAGCATAAGGCGTTTAATATGCAATCCTTTGTAGGCAACGTATTCCTGATCTTTAGAGCTTTTCTCCCGGAGCTCATACAACACTGTAAGAGCGTTGAGAATCTTGCCCATTATATACGGATTGAAAAGCTCAAAGTGAATGGCATCATATTTTTCGGGACTTTTTCTTCTGTCGCGGGAAGGCCATTTCTCGCTGTCACGACGGACGCCGACGGCAAATATATTCATTGCCGGTATCAACACACTCTTCCCGTCCTCTTCGTTTATATAAGAAAATGGAAATTCCGATGCGTCAAAATTTACATAATGCTTTCCGATCACGACACTGAACGCTCCGACCCGGGAGGGCCACAACAAATATGAGAAGGAGCCGGTTTTCGACCCGCGCTCAAGTATACCCTGATGAACCGGACCGAGCTTATACATATGATTGCTCTGGTTCGTTCCGCTGCCCGCATTATAAAAAGAGAACATTGCAGCGATAAGCAACGTTGATTTATGATGGGTCACTGTGTATGGTCCTCCGAAAACACTCACCGCCTCTCCATGGAATCCTTCCGAGTTTGCAAAGAATGCCGAGTTCTCTGCTGAAAATTGTTTACCGATGCGAACACCTTGCCCGATAAAAGTATGTGTCAGAAGTGCGCCGCTGTCGACGATCGAACCCGATTGTATGATAAAATGTTGAGCAATCACATTCTCTCCCACAATCGACGGATCGTCCGCCGTACTTGCAATTGTTCCCTCTTCGAGACGCTGGATCCCGGTTACATGGGCGCCCGTTTCAATCCACACGTTTATTATTGTATGACAATGCCGGACTTTCGCTCCGGCGCCGATTTTACCGGCAACTGACTTCCTGCCGTCGACGTACTTTTCAACAATGTTATGCAACGCTTTAATAAGCTCACCGTCGTGCCGGGACGTCACCATCATATACGCCGTTTGCGCGGATAGCATATCATAGATCATTAACTCCCTCCCTCCGGCTTCATTCAGGACGCTGATGAATGTACCGTTACCGAACGATGTCTCTCCGGCAACGACAATCGATCCGACATTCTCAACGACGGCATTGTTCTCAATATGATAACCGGATAGCGTTCGCACATCAGAAATGTAGGCATCGTCCTCGATGGTGCATTCCCGGATAAAGCTGTTGAATAAACCGCTCCTCTTTTCCACTCCATTTTCAACTTCGACTTTCTCCTTAAAAACACCTAAACGGTTTTTCCCGTGGAAACACACGTGCCGAACATTTTCCGGGATGAATCCATCTTTGACCTGAACATTAGTCCAATCATCGGCGATGCATCCGTTTTTTTCAAGAGTCTTTATTTCTTCTGTTGTCAAGTCTCGATATATCATCGAAGTTTACTTCCCTTATTCTCTATTGGTAATCGATTTTCGGTAAACTCCCGAGTGCGCTGCTTTCGATGTCTTTGAAGTATTTTACCGTTCCTACCTTGAGCTCCATGGTAGCATCTTCGTCACAGGCGATAACGCCGTGAGGATGAAGTTGAAGCATCGAGACGGTCCACATATGATTGACGCCCTCTTCCACCGCCATCCGCAGCGCCCGTGCTTTGTTATATCCGCTCACGATAATCAATACTTCCTTTGCGTCCATCACGGTGCCCACGCCGACCGTGAGCGCCGTTTTCGGAACTTTGTTAACATCGTCATTGAAAAAGCGGGCGTTCGCAAGCCGGGTGTCATACGTAAGAGTTTTAATGCGCGTGCGTGACGACAGTGACGATCCCGGCTCATTAAATGCAATATGTCCATCCGGACCGATCCCTCCGAGGAAAAGATCTATTCCTCCCACTTCTTTGATTTTCTCTTCATACCGTCTGCATTCTTCATGAATATCTTTCGCACAACCGTCCGGAATATTTACATTCTCTCCGGGTATATCGACATGGCTGAACAAATTGCTCCACATAAAATGGTGATAACTGTGGGGATGATCTTCCGTAAGACCGACATATTCATCCATATTAAACGTGACCACATGCTCGAAAGAGATCAGACCCTCTTTATACATATCGGCAAGTTCTCTATATGTTCCGACCGGCGATGTACCGGTGGGAAGACCTAATACGAACGGTTTCTCTTTTGTCGGTTTCGCCTGCTTGATCCTGTGCCCCACATAATAGGCGACCCATTTACTTAACGATTGATAATTTTCGAATATTAATATTCTCATGGCGCCTTCTCCTGTTTTATATTCAGAGCATTATTTTCGCATCGGCAACAAAACTTCCTTTTCCTTCTTCAAGAACGATGAGAGGATTTATATCAAGTTCCTGAATTTGGGGACACTCGATTGCAAGTTGCGATAGACGCTCAATACATGTTTTAATTGACGCAATATCCCGTCCTGTCCTTCCCCGTACGCCGGAAAGAATAGCCGATGCTTTTGTTTCGGCAAGAATCGAATCAATCGATTTTATGTCCAACGGTGCAACCTTGAAACTTACATCTTTGTAAAGCTCCACGAGAATCCCGCCGAGACCAAACATCACCACAGGTCCGAAGGTTGGATCTCTTTTCATGCCGAGAATAACTTCTTCACCTTTCGGGATCATTTTCCTTACAAAAATGCCTTTAATTTTTGCATCGGGACGTAATTCCCGGACGTTATTTATCATCGTATCGTACGATCGTATTGCCTCATCTTTCGAAGAGATATCCAGCAAGACCCCTTTGACGTCGAATTTATGAACAATATCGTCGGATATTATCTTCATCACAACGGGAAATCCAAGCCGTTCCGAGATATCTGCCGCTTCTTCGGGGGACGTCGCGATGCTGCTTTCAAAAAGCGGAAAACCGTATGCCTCGAGTATGTTCACTGCTTCTTCCTCAGTGAGATGTTTTCTTTCCGTCTTAATAACTTTATCAAGAATCGAATGTGCTTTCTTTTTATCGACATCCGTGAAAGGTTCAACCATCTGAACTTTTTCACCCAGCATTTTTTTAAAATTGTATGTTGCTGCAAAAGCGCTGCTCATCGATTCGGGTAAAATGTAGTGTGGGATCTTATTTCTCTGGAGAATATCGATACCGGACGCTACGTCTGCTTCACCCATAAATGAGGTATATATTGGTTTTGAAAACTGACTTGACAACCGACTGATCTCTTGCGCAATACTATCTATTTCAGTCATCGATTGAGGAGTAAGAATGACGAATACGCCATCCACATTTTCATCCTTTAACACACTCGAAATCGCTATGCCGTAACGATCGGCGCGGGCATCGCCGATGACGTCGACCGGGTTTTTTATATTTGCAGTTCGAGGTAAACTCTTCTTCAAAATCGTCGTGGTTTCGGGAGTAAAGCGTGAGATTTCGAGACCGTCGTGTACTGCAGCGTCGGTCGTCAGCACACCGGGGCCGCCGGCATTCGTAACGATAGCAACGCGGTTTCTTTTCGGAAGCGGTTGATAGGTAAATGCAATGGCTTTATTAAACATCTCTTCAATATCATTGCATCGTATAATACCGGATTGATAAAAAGCTGCATTACAGATTTCATCGCTTCCGGCGAGGGAACCGGTATGCGAAGCAGCGGCGGAAGCGCCGGCTGATGTTCTCCCCGATTTAATTGCAAGGATGGGCTTTCCGGTTTCCTCGATAATCTCCCGGGCTGCCTTCATCAATCCCCGTCCGTCGGTAATTTCTTCTAAATAAAGTAGAATTACTTTCGTTTTCGGATCATCTTTTAAATAGTATAAAAGATCGATCTCACTTATATCCGCTTTGTTCCCGATACTTACAAACTTAGAGAAACCGATGTGCTTCGCCTGCGCGTAATCGAGCACCGCAGTGCATAACGCACCGCTTTGCGATAAAAACGCAATGCTCCCTTCTTCCGGCATCTGACGCGCAAACGAGGCATTGAGCATCACCTTCGGATCGGTATTGATAACACCGAGACAATTCGGACCGATAAAAGATATTCCATATTCTTTTGCAATTTTCTTGATATGCTCTTCCCGCTCGATTCCGGCGCCCCCGACTTCCTTAAATCCGGCAGAGATAATGACCGCCGCGTGGATTCCTTTTTTTCCGCATTGTTCCAATGCCAGATGAACGACGGAACTTGGAAATACGATAACGGCAAGATCAACCGGATCCTCGACATCGACAACATATTTATACGTCTTAATCGATGCAAGATGTTTTTCTCTGGGATTAATGGGGAATACCACTCCCCGGTATTCAGCTTTTAAAATATTAAAAAAAATATCGCATGGAACGGTGCCTTTTACTTTGTTGGCTCCAATAACAGCAATTGATTCGGGATAAAACATTTTCTCAAGATTTTTCATTATAACTCCTCGTGTATTTACGTGAGATATTCCGAGATGAAATCCACTGCATCGGAAACAGTCTGGACTTCGAGCGCCTTATCCTCATCCATTTCGATGTTAAATTCTTCCTCAAACGCTGCAACAAGCTCTATGCTCTGCAACGAATCCGCACCAAGGTCGAAAATGAAATTACCATCATCGGGAATTTCATCTTCCTTTATTTTGAGAACCTTTGCAATTACATTCTTGACTTTTTGTTGTATTTCCGTTTTTTCCATAATATTCAGTCCTCCAATAAAATCATTTTTTATTATTCATTTGGTTGCGCCTGCCCGCCGGCTTTTTGGCGGGGCTATGCCGCGTTGGGATAATATGTTTGGTTGTATTGTGTATATTGTATACAATTGAAATTATAAATTTTGTTTCGTTCCATAAGAATTTGTTTTTGTTACCGGTTTTCCAGCAGTTTTTTTAGATTTATGCTGCTTTGATAGAATTGTTCAAGGGTTAACTCTTTTAAAAACACTAAGCCACGGGTTGCACGAATGAGCGCGCTCGGGTTTTCGTAAAACCATTCCTTGCCGAGGCAGATTTTCACTTTTTGATATTGTTCTACCTGTATCTTTTGGGCAAGTTCAGAAAAAGGACCATCGTGTTCATAACTGGGGAACGATGCATCCTTCTGAGAAATAAAGGTATTCATAAATGCACTTTGCATGACGGCAAACATATTCAGCGAGACGGGAACATATATATTTGCTTCACTCGGATGAAACCGATACCAAACATTACGGTACCCCCAGATTTTAATATCGGATCGTCCGGTCTTCTCCTCGTATCGGTGAAGGGCTTCGGCAATCGCTTGAAGCACTTTATAATGAGTATCGGGGCCGCTTCCTTCAGGATCCAGCGCAACGCCGACCACATCCGGCTGCACCGTATCAAGCGTTTTCACGATAGGAACTATATCCCGCTCAACGGTCGGTTCTTCGGTAAAAATGTCACCCGTGTAAAAACCAAGCCGGAGATGTAAGACATTTTCACATTTCCATCCAAAATATCCCCACAGACACTCCGCTTCCCATTCCCGCGCCATTCCTTTCAATCTTTGAATATGTTCAGTGTCTTTCTTTCCGGGATATTGTGTTTGAAAGTAATGCATCAACTCGGTGATTCGGTTTTTAATATTGTTAATATCGTATTCATTATAAATCACCATTAAATTCCGCAGCAGGCGCCGTGCAACTCCTTCATCTTTCATATCCTGATTATCCGAAGCCACACCGTCGAGATACTGCCACACGTCCCGATTCCTGCCCACTCCATTATTGGGTTTGAAATATCCGTCGTCCGTTAACAGAGCAAATACTTCCGAATCGATAAACCGATTGAGGCATTCAAGCTGATTCATCATAAATGCATTGGTTACAGCGGTAAAACCGCTTGTCAAACAGGCAAAGTAATGGGTATTGCTCGCATCCCGAACGTGACGAACGATGTACGGTAGATAGCCGAGCATCAGGTCATCGTGATGAGGCTCCGTGTGAAAAAACCGGGTGGAATGAAGACCGGATATTCCCCGCTCTATTCGTTCCGCCAGGCGGTTGTACACCATCGTTGTTAATTCATTGTAATCCTCCGGCCGTTTATCGATAATGGCGGCGGTATACCGGCAATTTTTAAAATCATCGAGCGTCAAATCGGTAATGCGTTTTCGCTTTTCAACGGCCAGATCGATGATATATTTTTCTACCTGTTCATCACTGATTATTTCCGATTGTTGAAGAATGTGGCATTGTCTTTCGGTAAGATGTTTTGCAGCTCCTTTTGTAATATAAAATCGCGCATTCGGCAGCACCTGCAAAGCACTTGCCGGATACGCAATGTCTTTTTCTTGTTCAATCGCCGACCGGATAATTTTCGCTTTCGCCTCTCCCGCTGCGATAATCAAAGCGGTGCACTCAGGATTATAGGTGATCGTCTCAAGCCCGATGGTTATCACCAAACGCTTTCGCGAAATTTCAATGCCTCCGAGATCGCTCGCGGCGGCGGCTTGTGTTTCGTAGTTTGTTTCCGTCAGACGGGTTGTCGAATGATGATCCGCTCCGCGCACGTTAAATCCGATATGCCCATCCGGTCCGATACCGCCGAGAAAAAATCCGATGCCGCCCATTTTCCGGATTCGATCCTCGTAATCAAGACACCATTGATCGATTCTTTCAAGGACGCGTTTTTGTTTTCTCTCAAGATCATTCTTTCCCGCACGGTAACGTAAAGTTAGATCGACTTCCTGGTCGGGCCAAACCGACTTAAGTGTTTCGCCTTTCGCCAAACCAATTTTTGAACAATCGATTAATAAAGCTTTCTTAGTATCTAATCCAAATCCTTTTATATAAAATTCATTTACATAATAATAGAAACTATTATGCTGCCACGGATTTACCGGATAAAATTCATCAATTTGTACAAAGTGAAGACTCTTCAGATCGGGAAAGATAGCCGGATCGATGCCGGCTTCTTCGAGTATTGAACGTGTTTCCGGTTCATTCCATCCTTGTAACAACCGATCAATCCACTTAATAAAATGCTCGGGTGTTTTTCCGGTCGGCAACGATATAACGCCGCCCGGATTATTCTGAACCCACTCAATAAACCGCAATGCAGTAAGTTTTCCAAGCGAGGGAAAATTTTCAACGATTAACGTATTGAGCTTTTCCGTCGGAGGATAAAGAATATCGAATTGCGACGACGATAGTCCGTAACGTTCTACCGGTGTGGGCTGAATCGGTCTGTTCATTATGTATCCTTCAGAATGTTTCAATCCAGAGAAGGCGGTGCTGCTTTACAGCGAGAAAGTCGGAGTGCCGTTCTCTATCGAAATTGTCAAATTTCTTAGAGCAGGTAATATACATATAAATTTTAAAATAAAAAAGAGGAGGGGGGAAATTTTTTACATATATCCGAATGAAACGTATACAGGGTATAACCCCGTAGGGGTGACATTATGGTAAAAGAATAGCTGAGTTAAAATGTCACCTCTACAGGGTTTTAATTTATTTTTTAAAAATATCCGCTACCATATTTTCACCCCTACGGGGTTAGGGATATAGTATCAAAAAAATATCTCTCGTCACTCTGCAAGGTTATATTTTTTTATTGTATAGTTCATTTTAGAAATTTAAGTTATATTACAATCACCTCAACAACACCATTCGCTTCACATCGACGAACCGGTTGTCGGGATTCGTCAGCGACACCGCTTCGATCCGATACATATACGTCCCCGATGCACCGGAGGCATGCCATGTAACCTCGTAGTTGCCGGTGTTGTGCGTTTCGTTTACCAACGTCGTTACCCGTTGACCGAGCATATTAAATATCTCGATCTTTACATGACTTTGTTCGGGCACGGAGTATCTGACCGTGGTTGAGGGATTGAAGGGATTCGGATAATTTTGGGCAAGACGGTATTGTACCGGAATTGAACCGGCTATCTCCTCGACGCCGACGGTTATTTTCTTTACAACACGGTAATCATCAAAATTGATAAACCCAATGTGGGGTGAACCCTGTGTATACGTAAATTGTAAACTCTCTACCGCCAGCGTACCTTCCAATACACCGTTTGCTCCCCGCGCCCATCCAAAAACAGGATCATTCGCAAGATCCCATTCGACCAGCTTCCATCCGGTCCAGTCAACGGTATACCATTGACTTGCTTCTAAATGACCCGGACCATCCTCCAACACAAATCGTAATCTATTGCCGGAACCGTCGCCGAAAACATACGCCTGAAGAATATATTCATCGTCGAATTTAACGGATGTCGCATCGCTTGTCGGCGGGGAATGCACACGAATTAGATGTGTTCCGGCGGCGATATCCCATCCATACCGTACCCGTAACGAACCAGTGCTCCCCGTCAATAGATTTACAATCTCCGTATCGTGCTCACGCGAAGTTTCTTCGGTAATAAAACCTACGGTGCTTCCGCTACCCTGCGGTTGCCACCATGAACCAACGCCTGCATTAAAATTATCGATACTAACCAACTCGTGGATATCAGTTGTACCGGTTATAAATTGAAACCGGACTTCATTCGCCGTTGCATTATCGTACCGATCACTCAAACCTTCCGCAACCACAACAGTATATTGTACTCCCATTTCGAGATCTTCCGACGGGAAGAAATGAATAACGCTTCTCTCCCCGACAAGATAGGACTTAATTGTTCCGGGTACTTCCGATTCATCGGGTGCTATGAGCTTTATTGATTCTCCGGTGATCGATTCTTCGATTACCTCTTCATCATACTCAAACCGGAGTATCGGTTGGAGTGATATTCCTTCCTCTTCGGTAGTAAAATCGGGATATGACGTCACCAGCACCGGCGGTTCTGTATCTTCGGGACCGGTAGTAAAAGCATAGATAAATTCGCCGCCCGGTTCACCGTCGCTGTTGCCGTCGAATTTAT
The DNA here is from genome assembly GCA_003567775.1 of Ignavibacteriales bacterium. Classification (GTDB taxonomy): domain Bacteria; phylum Bacteroidota; class Ignavibacteria; order T3Sed10-11; family T3Sed10-11; genus T3Sed10-11. The sequence goes on from PWYR01000056.1 coordinate 26,955, forward strand.
GGCCATGAATATCTTCCGCCGTTTCGCCGATGGTGATGGTATATTCCGTCAAGTAATCCAGCAATTGACGGGAAAATCCAATCTGTGTATGATCACTGGTCCACAACCATTCCAGATCTTCAACCTCGGGCGATATTGATATTGCGTGTTCGACCGAATCCCGGTTCATCGGGCGATTGAATGTGATGCGCAACCAGCCGACGGGACGGACGCCTGTTGCCCCCTCCTCCGGATCGGTTTTGATTACATAAGGCGATTGACTCGATAGCAGGGTCATATCTTTAAAACTATAGAAATCGCTTCTTATATAAATCTTTGTCGTATCCGGGTAATAGCCCGGCGCTTCGAGAAACACATCAAGGGTATCACCATACGGGAGGTCTTCTATATAATAGAAACCGTTTCGCAACAACTCCGGATCGTTCGAATATTTGTGAAACAACGATTCGAATGTATCCGTAGTATATGATTGACCGTCGATAGTGACGGTCGCACCGTTGATCAGTTGCCCGGATTCGATATCGGAGATGTAACCCGCTGCAATCCCTACGGGCGGATGCTCGATATCGTGGTATGTTAAGACGGACCAGAATGCAGACTGCGCTTCGAGCCGCTTCCATTCCGCATTCATGTTGCGCATATTTTGTACGGGATTTGTATGAAAACCTGCTTCACTGAGCACCGATGCCATCATTGTTTCTCTATTGACATGCAGATACGGCCATGTATTCGTATGTTGAAACGGAAATCCCTGATAAAAAGTACGATCGGCATAATTACCCCGCGTATTGGTACGCATAGCGGCAGTCAAATCGACGGTCATAATGTCGCCCATTTTTTTCCCGCCTTTCGGGGTTTTTTCAACAGTCTCTCCCCCTTCACGCCATCCGCCGTAAAGTAACAGCGTACTGTTTGCGGTTGTTGAGGGTGCATCACTGTGGATGGAATAAAAGAAATCGGCGTTTACCGTATTAGCATGAGACGATCGGTCTGAGAGCGACACCTGTTGCTGATCGTTCGTCCGGCTCATATATACAGTATCGATATCTGTTTGTGTTTCGAGCATTTCACGTAAAGCCAGACCGACACGCAGCACTTTTTCCGCTTCCGAATAATTGTGGACCCCCATATTTTCTGTTCGTGAATGTCCGGGGTCAAGATAAATTGTCCAGCCCTCCAACCCCGTTACCTGAGCGATTGCCGGGGTGAAAAAGCCGGTGATAATAAAGATTACTGTCATTAATTGTATTAGGTGTTTCATAATTCTGATCCTTCGGTTAAAAATTGTGAATCTCATCTCGAAACCTCGAGCACATAAATTTTTCCATCGTTCATATCATTAAATACAATCCGGCTGCCATCCGGCGACCAGGAAGGATTCATAAATAAATGTGACGGTGAATCGGTCAGACGGATTTGTCCGGTTCCATCGGTGCGAATTGCATAGATATCGGATTCAGTATAATTATGTCCGTCGTCCTCGGTGATCATATAGACGATATACTCACCGCCGGGAGACCATTGCGGTCGATCGCCGCGACCGAGATTGGTAAGTCCGGTTCCGTCGGTATTCACCACATACATATCGCCTCCCATTACCTCGAATACGATCCGTTGCTTATCGGGAGAAGTTACAGCATTGAGATACTGCTCGCCCGGGAAGGGATCGAGTAACTCGATGTCGCGCGCCGGCGTAATACCCGGCTGGATATGTGACGGTTCCGTTTGCATTTCCATCCGGTCCTGCGGATCGCCCGACCTTTCCATAAGCTGCGTTTGCCCGCGTGAATACAATACGACAGCTTCTCCGGACTCGGTCCATTGCGGGATACCGGATACACCGGTACGGTAATCGAGAACTATCTCCTCTTGCTTTTCTGCAATATCAAAAATCTTGATCGCCGTCAACCGCCGGATTCCTTCATACGTAGTGACCCGCGCCAGTATGGAGCGTGAATCCTCCGACCATGAAAAACCGAAACCGGCAGATTCTTCGCCGCTGATCTGTTCGATTTCCCCGTTCTCTATATTATATACATATAATCCGCTATAGCGCGAATGAGTAAATGCAATCATCGTACCGTCGGGAGACCAATTTGGCGCCATCAGGAATTCGCCTTCTCTGCTTATGAGCATTTCCGGTTCTCCGGCAGCGGATACTTGTTCTCCCTGTGCAAGGACAATACCCGCAGCTATGATGGATATGAATATAAGTGTTAAAAGAAATCTCATGTAAATCACTCCTTTAAATTATTATGTTGTCGTTGTCGGAAAACTTGCCCGGGCAATTATTTAGTACATATCTACGTAAATTGATTAAGAAAATTATGCCACCAAAACACCATCCCGATAAATATCGGGACCAAATCGCACTAAAAATGAGGTCAAACACTTTTATAACATAATTTGGTGAGATTTGGTGTTTTTTGTGCTTTGGTGGCGAAAAAATCAGCTCTGAAATTCCTATACGATAAATTAGTTTTTCCTTCTCAACCGATCATACATCACCTTCCCCGCTTCCGAAACGGCAATATTTCCTTTGTGATCCGGCGCCCAGCGCGGATCGTCAACCTGATCTACCATAATAGCATAAGCAATTGTATCGCGCGGTGAAATAATCAATCCTGCATCGCATCTGGCTCTGCTGATTGCTCCGGTTTTATGTGCAAAGCTGAGCGTATCTTCATAGACGGGTAGATACTGCGGAACAAGTTCGGTATAGTTCTGGTTTTTATGAATTTCTATGATCTCCGATGATGCATCCGGAGAAACGACTTCTCCCCGCGCAAGCATCTGCATCAGCAGCATCATCCCGCGCGGCGACGATGCACCGATGCCGTATCTTCGCGCAAACGGCGTGTCCTTTCGTGTATCGAACCCGAACGGTTTGTTGATCATCTCGATGTTCGGCAACCCTAATGACTGCATCATCGTGTTGACTGCATCGAGCCGGGCTTGATGATACGGACCGAGTTGATCGAATACAAGATTCGTCGCCGTGTTGTCGCTGAGTATAATCATCAATATTGCGGCATCGTGCAAGGCGATCGTGTTCGGTATTGTAAGATGTTGCAGTATACCGCTCCCGGGATATATATTCGTTGTATCGATTGCAATTTCTTGCATAGGATCGAGCAGGCCGAGTTCGTATTGTCTGTACAGCTCCACCATTACGGGAGTTTTGATAAGCGAAGCGGTTGAAAAGAGCGAATCGGCATTGTAATACACTTCTTCACCGGTGGTTAGATTCACTGCGGCGACGCCGAGCCGGAGTTCGTACTTTTGCTCGATTTGTTCAAACAGATCGATACGATCGGCGCTGCATGATGCGAATATAAATAATGCGATTAAACAGACAGTGATGGTGTTTATCTTCATAATTATTTCAAACGCAACGGCAGCGATACGACATCGCGCTCTTCACCGTCTTTCGCATCGGTATAAAACAATTCAATCGTGAAGCGGCTTCCGCTCTGCACTTCATCGCCCAGTAAAACCTCAAATTCATAGTATCCCCACGCCTGCGCACTCGCCGCCGTGGTGAAACCTTCTTTTACCTTTTCGCCCGTTTCATCCAGAACGCGATACTCTACATTTGCCTCGTGTACATTTGCAACGCCGGTAACCTTAACGGGATCCGAAACTTCGGAATCGGGCACAGGCGAGAATATTTTAATCGACGTCGAACCTGCCTTTATATCCCGCAGTGCATCGAGGCCGCGAAGATGTGAGATAGCGCGCAGCGCGCCGGTGCGAGAGGTTTCAAATCGCACTTTTTCAAACGCACCATCGACTACCGTTAGATCGACCGGATGGGTAAATGCCTGCGTCACCATCTCGCCGGGCCGCGGCCGTGTATATTCAATCGGTACCCGGAGTTCATCGCCTTCAACTATGGCTTCCTGAATGCGAACACTATAACCGCCGGTCGGTCTGCTCCCCCATGTTGCGAATATATAGGTCTTCGACTCAAAAACCATTGAATCTGCAAAAGGCGCCATATCGAGGGAATAACAATTATCCACCCATTTTTGGACTTCCTCCGGTAGTTCATTTCTCGATACTCGTTCCATGGTAACTCGCTCCGGTTCATCGGTTATGGGATCAAACCAGATCAGCTCTGCGAGCACAGCATCGACGCCTTCCGGTTTCCCCGTTATTTCAAAAATAATATTATTTTTTTCCATCCGTACATAATCATTGCCGAAACGCTGCAGGTGGGTTCGTGTGCCCCGCACACCGTCTATATTAATTTCCTCTTCATCGTCGCGTGCCTGCTGATCGAGCCGTACAAGCGGCTTGATGTCCCGCCAATCTTTATTCACGACACGAAGATCGATTTGATGATCGTCTGTAACCAGCGTAAGAAGTACCAGGTTCATACCGTCCCGGCGTTCGCTGCTCTCACTCAATTGCCACTCCGTTTTCCCCTTAACTGCAAAGCCGAGTGCAGGGTTTCTGTATTCTACTGCTTCCGTCTCGGGAAGCCGCGCTTCATCATACACATCGAGCGTATCGGATACATCCTGCAACGGCTCATCCTCACGCTCACCGCATCCTGAAAACAGTATGCATAATAGGATAGGTATAATGAAAAGAATCCTCAAAGTTTGTTTCATACGTTTATCTCCTTAATGAAAGTAACGAAATGATCAATTAAAAAGCTGCATCTTCATTTCAACAATTACCGAATAGCATACAAATAACAGTATACTCAAGACATAGTTGAAAGTCAATTATTTGAATATCAAAGAAATGTGCGACGCACATTTTTAATCTTCCAATGTTGCCGTCCACACACGGTCGATTAACCACGATTTTCGATTCAACCCGAAATCCGGGCGGTCGAGCAACGGCGCCCGTTCAAGGACTATCTGTCCATTGAGCCACGCACTATCGTCATATTGCAAGGCATACCAATTATCGGAAACCGAATCAGCCGCTTTCCACGTATCATCGCTGTGAAGTTCTCTCTTCGCACCGTCTTGATAAAATATTTCCGAATACCAGCTCACACCCGCCGATCCGGCATGGAGATAGTTTCGCGCTTCGATCGCTATGACGTTCTCTCCGTCAACAAGAAACTCCGTAATATCCCAGAACCGTGTACGCGCCATTTGCACGATCAGCGACAACGCCCGTTTCGCATAGGATACACCGGCTTCCCGTCCGTTAACATATATTTTGAGATAGGTGTCGCCGACCGTCTGCACCATCATCTTCTCGATCTTATCGATATCATCAATTGTGAACGTTTTACGGAAATATGCGTGCGGTTTTCGCGTACCCCGGCTGACATACGGAGTTGCATCCGGATGGTAGATAAATTTGGCCGGACTTTCCTGCTCAATCCAATAGTTTCCTTCCCGCAGTTCGTTTTTCATTTCAAGCCAGTACGACATCTGCCGTTGATAGTAATGTGTAATGAGATTATCCAGATTCGCATCGATATTTGTACGCCGCCACAAACCGATAAATTCTTTCTGCAGTTGTTCGACTTCAGCAACCATATTTTCACATAAAGAAATAGCTTTTTTCAAAATATATTCATCCATTACACCGGCAGATTTAAATTGAGACAGAAATTTCGCGCTCTCAATCTTATTGACGTATAGTTCGGCTCTGCGGACCGAGAACTTCAGATAATCGATATAATCTGCATTTCGTTTTGCTATGTTTTTTTCGATTACTTCATCAAGTAATGAATATAAAATATCGACATCCCGTTTTATCCGGTTGAAGTTAAGTATAAATTGTGACGTGAGATCCCATGAATTTGTTCCTCCCGGCGGCATAAACGGCGGTTTCCATAGTTCGAGATTCGTTATACTATTTCCTATGTTGGCAAGCAGTGCGTGTATTGCCTTCAGTCTCGCATCGTCTGTGCCGTACAGATCTTTGATATAACGCCGTGTAAACTTTTCAAGTGAATCGTGCGCCGGCGACCACGAAACTTCAGCGCCGTATGCATATCCAAACCGGTTCAGTTCGCGCAAGGTTTCTCCGCCGTAATCCCCCCAGCTTGAATTGATAAAACCGATCGCTCCTGTTTCAACGCCGGTGCGCGCCATAATTCGTATGTTCACCGGCGCGTTTATATTATCCGGAAAAATCGGATGCCAGTTCCAGACGCCGGGCGATACCATAAATGGTTGTCCGGCATTTTTAAATATTTCAGCTTTGTCCGCATAACTTCTCTGCACCCAGTAATCCCAGTACACCATAATGATATCATCGGGAAGCTGCTCCAGCACTTCGGGATATCCGGGAATTGCCTGACCGAGTCCGGTAGCAATATCTCCGTACATAATCACTTCCTTGCCCATCGCTTTGAGCATAGTATAGACGCGATTGAAATGCTCTGCATGCGCGCCGGCAATTCCCAATTCCTGAACTATCTCTTTCGAAGCGCCTCTTCCCACATCCCACGACTCATCCGCCGCCATGTGAAAATATTTTGAACTGAAGGCGGGCACGATCTCATCGAAAAATTCCTGCAGGAGATCGTAGATCCGTTCATCGGATATGTTTAAACTTGCAGCGCCGGGAAACTCCGCATACTCAACATACTCAGGCAGAAGCAGCATATTCTCCATATGGCCGAGCGTTTGAAATATCGGTATGATATCGACGTGACGTTTGCGGGCAAAAACATCAAGCTCTTCAACCTGTTCGCGGGTCAACGCGCCTCGACTTTTGCCGATGAGCGGGTGCGATTCAAACCGGAACATATCTTCAAGGTACGGCATATAGACGTTTTGTTTATAGCGTGCAAGTCGCCGGATAATATCCTTGAAATTTTCAAGCGTTGATACCTGTCCGCGGCTGATATCGTCGCTGATGCCGCGATAACGATATTGCGGATGATCTTTGATAATCATACCGGGGATTACTCCCGGTGAAGGGCCGTTCTCTATTAATTGCAGCAAAGTCATTCCGCCGTAATATAATCCCGCTGACGATTTTGCCGTGATAAAAATGCCGTCCGGCGCGGTTTCAAGAATGTATCCTTCAACTTCCATTTCGGGTGTGATTCTATTACCGGCTTTGTCTGCTGCAAACGAGCTTACTCCGGTTAACCCGAAATAAATATCCCCGTCAGACATTACCGCATCGCCTTCCGCAATTGATATTTGTATATTCAGATATTCGTTCACTGACCGCTGTATTTCTCCGGCGAGAAATCTTTCAGCTTCGGTGCTGCCGTCGCCGAGTACAATTTGTGTTTGTTCCGTGATCGCAAACAATCCGTCAGACAATTGGATCGATTGCGGGTACGGCACAACCGGAATTTCCGTCGCGTTCAAATGTGTTGTCATTACAATGCTCCAAAGGATCAACAGTGTAGAGAGAGTTTTCATAGGGGCTTCCGATAGGTTTAAACAACAATAATACGAATAGTTCTATGCAATATACGACTTTTTTTCGATTCCTAAAATATTTCTTGCTTTAATTCGCGGGACTGTCTAAATTGAACCTTATGAAATTAACACCATTTAAAAAACTGATCGCTTTCTTGGAATCGCTCGAACACTTTGTATTGCTGGAAACGACCAAACCGGAGCCTGGGAATCGATTTTCATATCTTTTCGTCGATCCACTCTATATGATGAAATTACATCCGGCAAGTATTAATTCGTTCCGGGATTTCTGGCAGCACATAGAATCGCTTACCCAAAAATATTATGTTGCCGGCTATACCCCTTACGAGACCGGATATATTATAATGGATTTGCCATTCCCCTCTCAGAAACCTGCCGAATTCGAATCGGTATTTGGGGTCTATTCTAAACCGTATGTCTTTGATCACCTGGCAGGCAAATTCGAGGGCGCCGTTCCCCCGATGAGTCGGCGCAAAGTTGGTGATTATGAAATAAGCAACATATCTATACAAACGCCGCGTGACAGGTACATAGCAGCAGTGGAATGTATCAGAGATCATATTGCAGAAGGAAATACGTATCAGGTTAACTACACCACCCGATTGGATTTTACGTTCTCGGGATCACCGATTGCGTTGTACAATTCGCTTCGCTCCGCACAACCGACGGGCTACTCTGCATTAATGAAGTACGGCGAAAAATGGATTCTCTCATTATCTCCCGAGTTATTTTTCAGAATCGACGGCGCCGTCATCACTTCCAAGCCGATGAAAGGAACAATGCAGCGCGGCAGGACGAATGCGGAAGATGCCGCGTTTGCTCATAAACTTCAGCATGATGAAAAGAATCGTGCGGAGAATCTTATAATCGTCGATCTGCTGCGAAACGATATCGGACGCATTGCGGAAACGGGAAGTGTAAAAGTACCGGAGCTTCTCACCGTTGAAAAATACCGGTCGGTGCTTCAGATGACGTCGACAATCACGGGCAAGCTTCGCCGTTCGGTTCAACTACCGGATATTCTCGAAGCACTCTTTCCCTGCGGCTCGGTCACCGGCGCACCGAAACACAGAACGATGCAGATCATTCAGGAACTTGAGGATTCACCCCGCGGCGTGTATACCGGCGCGATCGGCATGATCAATCCAGGTGGAGATGCAGTCTTTAATGTTCCGATACGGACTATTGAAATTCAGGGAGACCGCGGATCGATGGGGATCGGAAGCGGCATCGTCTGGAATTCCGACCCCGGAGAAGAATATGAAGAATGTTTACTCAAGGCGCAATTTTTAACTACCCGGCATAAACCGGTTGAGTTGATCGAGTCGTTGCGATACGAGCAGGGCTATCAACGGCTCGATATGCATCTTAACCGGCTTCTGGATTCGTCACACTATTTTGATATTCCTGCCGAATGTGACAATATAAAAGATGCACTACACCGTATAGAAAATAAGCTCGATAAAAACTCAATTTACAAAGTACGTCTTACTCTTAACGAAGAGGGCAAGATCGATATCGACTTTGAAGCTATCCCTGCCGTTATCGAACAACCGGTGCGGTTGAAATTATGCGATACGTCCACCGACTCCAGAGATCGTTTCCTTTTTCACAAAACAAACCGCCGCGAGTTGTATGAGACGGAATATAGGCGGGCACAGGAAGAGGGGTACTTCGATGTGATATTTCAAAATGAGCGCGGTCAGATAACCGAGGGAGCGATTACGAATCTGTATATTAAAAAAAACGATATGTTGCTCACCCCTCCGGTAGAATGCGGTTTATTAAACGGTGTGTACCGGCAAGTTTTGCTGCAGAAGGGTAAAGTTAAAGAAAATGTAATTACTATAGAAGATTTACATAGAGCGATGGATATTTATATATCGAATTCTGTACGGGGTTTGATACGGGGATATATTGAATAAATATATGTTAATTCATATATATATTATTTAATGATATATATCTAAAGAGGGTTTAAAATGGAAAAAATATTGGTCACTATTCCCGATGATCTACTTGTTAAATTAAATTCTATCGCAGAAAATCAAAAGAAGAATAGAAGTCGAGTAGTCCGAGAGGCGGTTGCATATTATATAAAGAAAGAAAAACAACTTGAACAAGAGAGACTTATGGCTGAAGGTTATCGGGAAATGTCAAGAGAAAATGAACGGGATGCCGAAGCATACCTCGATGCATTGAACGATCTATAAAAAACTTATGGCACAATATTATTTGAGTTTTCAGTTCCTCGACTTCGGGACGAGCATTGTGGACGAGAGCACGTAGGTGTTCCAATATCGGTTTTGCAAACTCCGCCGATTTTGAAATGTAGGCATCGATTCGTGCATCGGTTTTGGGCATAGTGGTATCCTCCCTCTCGTATATAATTATGTATGCAAAAAATCATCAAAAGCCCGTCCCATTTCGAGCAACACGGCGCGTCCTTCGTCTATTTCTCCGCTCTCGAGGTAAGTAATTGCTTTTTCTGTCCGAGCTTTTGTTCCTTCCGGCAAATCCTGCGGTTCATATTTTTCGATCGCCCGGAGTAAAGATTTTACATGATTTACCGCGCGTTTAATGTGTTTCTCCGTTTCGTTTCCGTGAGC